>JAJZSS010000231.1 GCA_021849525.1 Chloroflexota bacterium | reverse complement strand
CCACATCCAATAAGTGGAACTGGCGCCCAGAAGGGTGATGGTCTTTGCGGGCATACAACAAATGCGTTCCAGCCGAATTTAATTCCGGGGTGGTATATGCCGGTTTGTCTGGTCTGGCAAGCGCGACCCGTTCGCCGCTTAGCAGATTATGGCGATAGATCCAGGTTGGCTCGATGAGCTTTCCTGAGCTAAAATCGAAATTTGCCCCGTAATACAGAAACCGCCCATCTGGCGATAAACTTCCTCCCCGCACATAATACTGCGGGTGAAATTCAGTCAGGGGGTGCAGTCTATCTAGCTGGTGGATAAACACCTGGTAAAGTGTGATTCTTTCATCTCCGCTCTGGTCTTCGGCGACGATTATTGATTGTGAATCCAGCGCCCAGCGGACCAGGGCGGTGGCTTCCGGGGTATGGGTCAAAGCCAGAGGTGGATTGGTGCCATCCGTCGGGCTCAAGAATATATCTTTTTGGGTATGGCGCTTTTCCCACTCAAACGCCACCCAGCGCCGATCCGGCGATAGCAGGGCAGTGTTCACAGACGGCAGGCTTAGTATCTGGCTTAAAAACGTCGCTGATGGCATGGTCATCCGCTCCTTGAGAATATCTCAGGATTGTAGCATAGTGGAGAAATCTCGCGGTGTAGCGAGCAACTTGACACCTATACGCAAGGCACTTCTTGCCTGGAAAAGATACTCAAATCGGAGTACAATGCTAGCACTGTTTAGCGGTTTCGCATTAGCTTTGTGTCTGGAGACAATATGCCTTTCGTTCCTACCCGAGCTCGGGTTAATCCCGACGAAATTCAAACCACCCCTCAACGCCGGCCAGACTGGATCAAAGTCCGCGCCCCGGGCGGCGAAACCTACGAATGGCTGCAAAGCCTGATGCGCAGCAAATCCCTGCACACCGTGTGCGAGGAGGCCATGTGCCCCAACATGGGCGAGTGCTGGGGATCAGGCACTGCAACCTTCTTGATGCTGGGCGATGTCTGCACACGTACCTGTGGCTTCTGCGATATCAAGCGCGGCCAGCCCTCTCCCCTGGATTGGTTGGAGCCTGAGCGCGTCGCCCAGGCTGTCAAAGCCATGAATCTTAAGCATGCCGTAATTACCAGCGTCAATCGCGATGATCGCAAAGACGGCGGTGCGCCGATTTTTGCCATGGTGATCCAGCGTATTCGCCAGATCCACCCGGGCTGCTCGATTGAGGTGCTCATCCCGGATTTTAAAGGTAGCCTCGAAGCGCTAAAAATCGTCATGGACGCCCGCCCCGAAATCCTCAACCATAATGTCGAAACGGTGCCGCGCCTCTTCAAGCAGGTCCAACCCCAGGACAATTACGAATGGGCTGCGGCAACCTTGAGCAACGCTAAAAAGCTCGACCCCGAGGTACTGAGCAAGTCTGGCATTATGCTGGGCCTGGGCGAGACAATGGATGAAGTCAAAGCCGTGATGCGCGACCAGCGCAGCTGGGGGGTGGATATTCTCACCCTGGGCCAGTATCTGCAGCCCAGCAAAAAGCATTTACCGATCGCGCGCTACTATACCCTGGAAGAATTCGACGAACTGCGCGAATTTGGGCTTTCGATTGGCTTCAAATGGGTGGAGAGCGGACCCCTGGTGCGCTCGTCCTACCGAGCCCATGAGCAGGTGCGCGTTTTGAGCGATGTTCACCGCCAGCTTTATGGCGCGAACGAAGCGAATTAACCGTTCTGCCTGAGACGTGACTCCGGCGAAAACCAGATTGTTTTCGCCGGCTTTATTTTAAGGTTGTGCGGCAAGGATAGCGTCACGCAGCGCAGCATACACCGCCCAATACGCTGGCTTTGGCTGCCAGTTTTCAGCAAATAACAAGGGTTCATCATCTTTACCGGTCATTCCCGGAATCCAGGAATAATGATCAGTGAGCCCCCAGGTGAAAAACGCCTCGCAATTTTCCGCTGCCAGGCAAGTACGCGCCAGATCTTCAAACACCACACCCTGAGCAACCAGCTTCCCATCCCGGCTGCCTGGAGCATCCTGCAAACGTACATCCAGCTCGGTGATATGCACTTTCAATCCAAGCTCCGCCAGCCGCTGCATATTTTCAGCGACATCCTCGGGGACAGGCGGATTCTCAAGGCGCAGGTGCATTTGCATCCCCACTCCGTGGATTGGTACGCCCTTCTCAAGCATACCTGATACCAGAGCATAGACTCCCTGGGACTTTTCGTTCAATCCTTCAGCGAAGCTTTCATTCAAAAACAACTGTGCCTCAGGATCGGCGGCATGCGCCCATTGAAATGCCAGGAGAATATATTCGGGACCGATGGCCTGGAACCAGAAATTCTGACGGAGATGACCCTGCGCATCCAGAGGCTCATTGACGACATCCCAGGCGACGATCCGACCGGCGTAGCGACCCACCACGGTCGTAATGTGTTCTTTGAGGATGACCTTATATTCGTCCCGAGTGAGGATGGACTGGGTCAGCCAATCGGGTAATTGCAGGTCCCAGACCAGGGTATGCCCTCGCACCGCCATCTGATGCCGGGCGGCATAATCCATGAGCACATCCGCTTTAGAAAAATCATAAATCCCCCGCTCTACGCTCAGCCGCCCCCATTTCATCACATTTTCTCCTACCAGACCATTAAATTCTGCATCGAGTAAGGCTGTATATTGTGGATTGGTCAGATAGGCTGGATCGGAAGCCGTCCCAACCAGCCATTTCTGTTGATCAGCCAACTGGCGTAAGGTAGGCGGCGCTTGTGAGGCCGTTGGCTCAACAGTGATCGTTGCCTGCCTGATCGGTGTGGGGGTCAACGCAAAATTGGAGGCGGGTTTACAAGCCGCCAGGACCAGTAAGCATACCAACAAACTGGAAAAACAGATAAATAAGGTGTTGGTGTCCGACTTACGAGATTTCGAATTGTTTTTCGTGTATTGCATCAGACGCTCCGGCAGCCAGGAAGACCGCATAGATTTCCAACTCGCAAACATTCTAACCAAAAAAGGTGTATCCCGGTAGGACACACCTTTTGATTTATTATCTCGCACAACTTTTAGAACAAGGCGAGGAGCGCCTGGCTCGTCCAGTTGAGCAGCGGCGAGGCAATGATGCTGAGCACCACAGTCGCCAGAGCAGCAGCCACGGCGGTAAACTGCAGTAGTGGCTCGCTGCGAACCTGTGGATCGCCATCCCGCATATACATCATAACCATAACCCGCAGGTAGTAGTATGCGGAAACCAGGGAGGTCAATACCCCGATCACCGCCAGGCCGATAAACCCACCGGCGATAGCTGAACGGAACAGGAAAAATTTTCCGACCAGGCCCAGAGTTGGTGGAATACCAGTAAAGGACAGCATGGCAACAGCCATTGCCACAGCCAGCCAGGGATGCTTCTTTCCTAGACCAGCATAATCTTCAATCAGTAAACCCTTTTCATCTGAATGTTCCAGGGCAATAACCACCGACCAGGCTGCGAAATTTGTCAAAGCATAGGCGACCAGGTATAACAATGCCGAGGCGACCGAGTCGGATGCCACAGCCGGATTGCCATAGGGCACCAAAGCCATCAGGATATACCCGGCGTGGGCAATACTGGAATATGCCAGCATACGTTTGATATTGCTTTGGGCTATTGCCGCGATATTACCAAGGATCATGGTCGCTGCCGCCAGCCCCCATAGAACCGGAGTCAGGTCAACGGCCAGCGACGGAAGAGCCGTGACGAATACCCGCAGTAAAGCTGCGAATCCAGCCGCCTTGGCGCCAATCGACATGAAGGCAGTTACCGAAGATGGCGCTCCCTGGTAGACATCTGGCGTCCACATATGAAATGGCACCGCGGCCACTTTGAACCCCAGGCCAACCAGCACCAGCGCTGATCCGATCAATAAAAGGGTCGTATTGGTCGTAGCCGCGCCAACAGCAGCGATAATCCCAGACAAAGAAGTGCTGCCTGTCCCACCGAAAATCAAAGCTACCCCATAAACAACAAATCCGCTGGCAAAAGCACCCATCAGAAAGTATTTCAAGGCCGATTCTTCCGAGCTGGCCCGCCCTCCAGCAAACCCGGCCAGCACATACAGCGGAATCGACAGCAGTTCCAGGCTCAAAAAGACCATAATCAGGTCGGCGGATGCAGCCATCAACATCATACCGCTGATGGAAAAGAGCAGGAGTGTATAGTACTCGCCGCGCTCAATGTCCAAACATTTTAGATAATCGTACGCCAGCAGGATGGCTACCAGCCCGCTGCCCAAAAAGAGCAGGGTCAGGAATGTTGAGAAGCCATCCAGGACGACCATGCCGTTGAACGCAACCTGGGTTTGACCGGACTGAGTGATCGCCACCACCATTGCAGCGATTAATCCCACCGCTGCCAGGAGAGCTGTCCAGGCCTTACGGTCATGTGGAATAAACAGATCCACCAGGAGGAGAACACATGCCCACCCCACCAGGATGAGGATTGGTGAAATTGCCCAGAGATCGGAAGGATTCATAATCTCCCTGCCATACAGTCCAATGAAGAATAACCGGCGATCAATGCAGCGCCACGGCAGCAGTCTGCAG
>JAJZSS010000230.1:1919-4572 GCA_021849525.1 Chloroflexota bacterium | reverse complement strand
TGCGTCCGGAGTAGAGGATTTGGGCTGCGATTCAATTGTTCCCTGCGCAGTAATCAGGCGCACCGCCCGTTCGTAAAATAAATAATCCCAGGCCCAGTTGATCATCACCAGCAGGCGGTTGCGGAAACCGATCAGCCAGAAGAGATGCACTGCCAGCCACACCAGCCAGGCGGCGAAGCCCGAGAATTTCAGGCGGTTGATGCGCGCCACAGCAGCGTTGCGCCCAATGGTCGCTAAAGAGCCGGGGTCCTTGTACTGGAATTCCTGCAGGGGCTGGCCAGCAAGCTGGCACAGGATATTCTTTGCTGCCAGCTCGCCCTGCTGGATCGCCACCGGGGCCATCATGGGCAGCGGCTGCCCGGCCTCTTCGAGATAAGCGGCATCCCCCACCACCCAGACATTCTCATATCCGGGCACCTGCAGGGTAGGCAGGACCGGCACCCTCCCCTGGCGGCTGGTGGGCAGGCCGATCTGTTTGAGCAGCGAAACCGCCTGGACGCCCGCCGCCCAGACCAGGGTGCGGGCAGGGAGCTGCCGTCCATCCTGAAGGCACAGCGCTTCGCCATCATAGTCCTGCACCTGCCAGCCAAAATCCACGGTGACGTTTTTACGGCGCAGGGTTTCGGCGGCCGCAGCGCTGAGCTGGGGCGGGAAGCCCGGCAGCAGGCTGTCCATGCGCTCCACCAGGTGCACCTGCACATCCGAGAGATCGAGACCGGGGAAATCCTTGACCAGCACCAGGCGGATCAGCTCGGAGAGCGCCCCGGCACATTCTACGCCGGTCGGCCCGCCGCCCACCACGACGAAAGTGCGCAGGGCGGCGCGGGCAGCCGGGTCTTCGGATTGGGATGAAAGCTCGAACATGCGCAGGACGTGATTGCGCAGGCGGATGGCGTCGTCCAGCGATTTGAGCGGAAAGGCATGGCGGGCGACGCCCTGTAGCCCGAAGGTATTGGTCTCGCCGCCCACCCCCAGGATGAGCTGGTCGTAGGGGATCGGGCCGCGGTCGGTGAGCACCTGGCGGGCGGCGAAATCCACCCCGGTGACCGTCGCCATGCGGAAGCTAAAATTAGCCTGCCGGCGGAAGATCGCCCGCACCGGGTAAGCGATATCCGTGGCAGAGACCCCGGCGGTGGCCACCTGGTAGAGCAGGGGCTGGAAGAGGTGATAGTTGTTCTGATCGACCAGGATCACCTGCACGGGGGCGCCGGCCAGCTGGCGGGCGGCGCGCAGCCCGGCAAAGCCGGCCCCGACGATCACGACCCTGGGGAGGGATGAGGACATAACGAGACTCCTGCGAGGTAATTTGATTGATTCTATCTTATTTGGATGGTTGGTGAGAACTAAATGGGAGGGATGATCTGAAAAATCCAGTTTATTTCATATAGCGATAGCAGTCGTTTTTGACTACTTACCGCATACAAAATAAACTGAAATTCACGAATCATATCTCGTGAAACCAGCATATAATCCCCGTAAATCTCCTTTAGACGAGGCCCAACCATGACCGAACTCCTCTACCAGACCGACAGCTACCTGCAGAGCTTCACCGCTACAGTCACCGGCATTGACCCCGAGTCCCACGCCGTGATCCTGGACTGCACGGCGTTCTATCCATCCGGTGGCGGGCAGCCCTCCGATCAGGCAGCCTGAGCGTGCTGGATGGCTTCCTGGCGGGGCAGAGCCTGCGGGTGGAGAAGGTCAAAAAGCAGGGCGGGGAAATTTTACATTTCCTCGACCCGGCGGCGCCATTACCGGAGGCCGGCACGCAGGTGCGCGGGCAGCTCGACTGGGAGCGGCGCTACCAGCAAATGCGCACCCACACCGCCATGCACATCCTGTGCGGGGTAATCTTCCGCGATTATGGGGCCTCGGTCACCGGCGGGGATATGGACCCGCTCAAAGGGCGGATGGATTTCGAGTTCGAGACCATGCACGGGGAGCTGGTCAGCGCCATCGAAGCATCAATCAACATTGAGGTGGCTGCCGGGCGGGAAGTGCGCACGGCCATCCTGCCGCGCGAGGAAGCCTTCCAGATCCCCGACCTGATCCGCACCAAGATCAACCTGCTGCCGGAGGGTATCCAGCAGGTGCGGGTGGTGGAGATCGTGGGCCTGGACCTGCAGGCGGATGGCGGCACGCACGTGCGCAATACCGCCGAAGTGGGGCGGATGCGGGTGGTGGATTATAAGAGCAAGGGGAAAATCAACAAGCGGATATACGTGGAGCTGGATTAGAACAATCCTTTAATTTACATGGATGGACAGGATAGACAGGATATTAGAGAAAAATCCAGACCAGTTTGGACTGGTTTATCCTGAACATCCTGGTTATCCATGTTAGATGGTTTCCCTTAGCAGTTCAGAAATGATTGCTCTGTCTAAGGATCCGTTACACTACAAACCCCTGGGGTAAATCCTGCGAATTTTTCAAACCCCAGGGGTTTTCGGAAACCCCTGGGGTTTGGTTATTAATGGTTCTAAGCCGTGCGGTTGTAGCGGAAGAACAGGTCGTAGCGGCTGTCTTCGTCGTCGCTGGCATACTCGCGGAACTCGCGGTACTGGTTGGGCAGTTTCTCCAGCGGGTTGGTCGTCACCGTAATATCGTCGGTGGCCTCAAAGCTGCCAAAGCCCGGGCTGGGGAAGTTAACGCT
>JAJZSS010000230.1:0-1909 GCA_021849525.1 Chloroflexota bacterium | reverse complement strand
AGCTGGGCCAGGTCGGAGACGCTGAAGCCAAAGGTCTCCTGCATGATCGGGTCAGCCGGCGCCCAGCCGGCGATGATGGCATCGATGGCGATCAGCACGATGGCAGCGATGGCGATGGCAATGATGCCATAGATCCCGAATTTACTGACCAGGCCTTTAAGGGCCGCTTTCACCAGCTCGTTGTCTTTGATGAATTCCCACTGATCCTTCAACAGCTCGACGAAGAAATCCATGCCGCTGGTGATCTGCTCCTCGAAAGCACGCTCACTGTCCACCTCGTAGCCCAGGACCAGAAATGCCACCGCCAGGATGGGCTGCTGCTGGTTAAACACCAGGCGCTCGACGAGGCGTTTTTCCCCTGAATCGACATCGTCGAAGCGCAGGAAATCCTTGCCGTCGGAGTTCTTAAGGGCCTGGATTTCTGTAATGCCATCCGGCAGCAGGGCGCCGGCGACGATGCTCAGACCGACTTCATCCGAGCCCAGCGAAGCCGGGGAAGTTTCCTTGCGGCAGTTCATGCGCTCGAGGGTGATCTGGAAGCGGGCGGTGGAGGGCGGGATCACGCGGATGAACTGGATATCCGAAGCGATCGGATCGCCCAGGATGGGGATGCCGGTGGTATTGGGCATCAGGATCTGCAGGGTGTAGAGACCCGGGGGCATGTCTTCGGGGACAACAAAGGTCATACGGTCGTGCACCCGGCAGTCGGAGATGAAGCGGGTGGTGCCGTCCACCACCTCGGTCGCCGGGGTATCCAGGTCACCAAATACATGGGTCTCCAGATCGCGGGTGGCGGTGCCCGGCGGCTGGGCGGTGAGGCGCACGATGGCGTCCAGGTTGATATAGTTCACCCCTTCCAGGGTCACCCCGGCGCCGCTTTCCACTTCCGGGATCTTGAGGCACAAGTCTCCGGTGATCTGGTTGCCCTCGCAGCTGCCTACCTTCTGCTGGCATTGGATCTCGACCTGATTGTTGACCAGCACTTCGCTGCACTCCTGCTCAAATTCGTCCGGCAGGTAATCACCGGGGCCCAGGGCTGGCTTGAAGACATTGGTGCGCAGGCCGTTCACCTTGCAAATGCGCAGCTGGGCTTCGAAAAATTCACCACCGGGATCGAAAAAGCGGTTGCGGCCTGGCCTTTCCTGCTCGGCAGCGATGGGATCGCCAAAGATCAGCTCACCGGCACGCTGGGTGAGCTCCTGAACCACCGCCTGCGCCAGAGTATCGGCGTCGATGGGCGTATTCACATCCCCGCCCAGGCCAGAGACCACCAGGCGGTCGCGCTCGGCAGGCGCCATCTGGTCAAAGCCATCCAGGGCGCAGGCGAGGACGCGCCTGAAGTCGGGAGGCAGGTCGCGCATGCGCTGGAAAGCCTTATCTTCTAATGGATTGGCGGCCGCCTTGCCCGCCAGGAAGCGGCGCATCAGGTGGTAGGTGGAGGCGGCCAGGCTGCTGGGCACTTTAGAGGCGGATAAGCGGTGCTGGAATTTGCGCTGGGGGGACTGTTTGTGCTTTCCGCCCGGCGCCAGGGGGACGCACGCACCGGGAGCGGTGGGCGCCGGCGGGCATTCTTCGGCGGGTGGGGGTGCTTTTCCTTCGCTTCCGGGGGGGCAGTTGTAAATGTTGACATCGCCCTGGCTGTGGATATGGATATCCATCTGGCAACCGCAATCTTGCTTCCGGTCGGGGCGCGACCCGGTACGACTGGTTTGCATCGTGACCTCCTGATTCAATTGCTGGGAAAGGATGGTGGGTATTTAGGGTTATCGCTTATATTAGATAATGTTTACCTATAATATCCAATTATTAAGTATACAGCTTCCATAATGCGCACACAAAACCGAAGAGATTACATTATCAGATAGGTTTGCAATCTTGAAAAACCTACCACGTGGCTCGTCGTGGTACC
>JAJZSS010000229.1 GCA_021849525.1 Chloroflexota bacterium | reverse complement strand
ATCCAGCTAACAATGTCCAACAACATCTTGACAATTACCGAGGAGTATATACAATGATGGGTAAGCGATTAAAAAGTGAGATCGCCCAGCGCGAACTGAGCGATCTCGGTCGCAGATCCCTTGCACTTTGACAGTCCTACCACCAGAATGATTAAGTCCGGCAGTAAGTGCAGCCTAAGCTGCCTTGGGGGAATCTTATAACCTGCGGAGAGGGTGGGATTCGAACCCACGGTGGGGACGAGCCCCACAACGGTTTTCGAGACCGTCCCATTCAGCCACTCTGGCACCTCTCCTATAACCGCCAGCGGGTTTCTGGCGGCGCCCACCGATTATAGCGCAACTTCTCCTAAAAATCCACTCGCTGACCGGTCACCGGGTACTCCACATTCCGCAGCCCATTTTCTGCCAGCTTCCCGATTAATGCCCCGGCCGCGATGGCCTCCCCATGCACCAGGTAAATATTCTTCACCGTCTCCCGGGTCGAGAGCGCATATTCCGTCAGCAGCGCCTGCCCGGCGTGGGCCGAAAGCCCCCCGATCGTCGCCACTTCAGCCCGCCGCTGGTAAGTCTCGCCGAAGATCCGCACTTCCGGCTCCCGGTCCGCCAGCCGCCTGCCCAGCGTGTAGGGCGCCTGCCATGAAACGATCAGGACCGTATTGCGCGGATTCTCGATATTGTTCTTCAGGTGGTGCAGCACCCGTCCCGCCTCTGCCATTCCCGAAGCTGAGATAATAATCATCGGCTCGCTGCGCTCATTCAGCGCCTTGGATTCTTCTACCGAGCGGATATACGTCAGATTCGCGAAGGTCAGCGCGTTCTTGTGCCCATTCTGGCTCATAAACGCCAGCGTCTCCGCATCGAAGCACTCTGGGTGCGCCCGGAAGACATCTGAAGCGTTCACCGCCAGCGGGCTGTCCACGTACACCGGCACTCGCGTCAGCTTCCCCTCGCTGAACATCCGGTTCAGTGAATACACAATCTCCTGTGTCCGCCCCACCGCAAAGGCCGGCACGATCACCTTCCCTCCCCGCTCGATCGTCCGCCCCACCACATCGCCCAGCTCGATATACGCCAGCTCCGGGTCGCGGTGCACCTTATCCCCGTAAGTGCACTCCATGATCATCGTGTCCACCCGCTGCGGCAGCACCGGATCGCGCAGCAGCGGTAGATTCCGCCGCCCGATATCTCCCGAGAACCATAATCGCTGCCTTTTATCCCCTTCGACAATATTAAGCTCCACCGCCGCCGAGCCCAGGATATGCCCTGCCTCGATCAGCCTCGCCGTCACCCCCTCCACCGGTGTGAACACCTCATCGTAGTCCATGGGGGCAAAATACTGCGCCACATGCGCCGCGTCTTCCATTGTATAGATTGGCTCTACCGGCGGCTCCCCTCGCCGCTGCCGCTTCTTATTCACATACTCCGCATCCAGCTCCTGCAGGTGCCCCGAATCCATCAACATGATATTCGCCAGGTGCGCCGACGCATTCGTCGTATAGATCGGCCCTTTATACCCGCTCTTCACCAGGTTCGGCAGATTCCCGCTGTGATCGATATGGGCGTGCGATAGGATCACCGCATCGATCTCCTGTGGCTTGAACGCGAAATTCCGGTTCTTGATGTACGAATCCTGCCGCCTGCCCTGGTACAATCCGCAGTCCAGCAGGATTTGCTTCCCGTTCACGTGGATCAGGTGTTGCGACCCTGTCACCGTCTGCGCTGCGCCTAAAAATTCAATTTGCATGGATACCTCTATTCCGGACTGCCCTCTCCCTTCAAGGGAGAGGGTTAGGGTGAGGGTCTCTATCCCTTCCCCACCACCTCTTCCATCGGCACATAATCGAAATCGAATCCCCAGTAGCGCGGCCCAAAGTACTGGATCCCCATCGGGCTCCGGAAAGCCGGGTAAACTTTGGCTCCCAGCACCGCCACCGCGTCGCCGGCTTTGATCTCGGTGTTCGTGTACCCTTCTCCGCTCGCCGGGTCAGCCAGAATGATCAGGTCCGGGCTGAAGACATACGGCTTCCCGTCCAGCCACGCCACGTGATTTTCATTCAGGAACCACACGTCCATGCTGTGCCCGGCCCACTTGCCGCTGCCCTGGATATGCGTGGTGCCAACCATCACCCCCGCTTTATCCTCCCACTCCTTGCCGGTCACCTCGCCCCGGAAGAGCTCCCACCCCTCAAGCTTCTGCGCTGCCGCCTGGATCGGGTCACCGCCGGTTTCCCGCGCCTGGCGCACGGCTTTACCCAGCTCCAGGCTCAGAGTCAGCGTGCCGGGCACCACCGTCTCGCGCGTCTCTTTCGCCGAGAGCAGCATGGAGGCAAAGAACACCACCCCATGGCTGGCAATCGCCAGCATCTTGCCCATTCGCTCACCCATCTCCGTCGCTGAAGCCTCTTTCAAGATCAGCACATCCCCCCACCAGTCGGTGATGACTGCCGGGTAAGTCTTGATACCTTTAAGGAAATAGGTGGTCTGCATGTCTTCGGGTACCGCTCGCCCCGAGTAATCGCCGTCCACCAGCGCGATGCCCATCCGGGCCGCCGTCACCAGCGGGGCCGGCGAGTTGCTGGCTCCCAGCTCCACCGCTACCAGCGCCCCAATCTCCGTGCCGGTGTAGGCAGCCAGCTCGCGCACTGCCATCTCTGGGGCGCGGAATCCGAACTTATTCTCCAGCCCCAGTTTTTCGCCCAACCGGGTGATCTCCGCCTCGCTCTCCGGTCGCCCCGCTGAGATTGAGCCGGATCCGAAGGTCGTGCAGGAATAGACCTCCTCGGGCAGGTCTGCAGCGTCAATCCAGCGCAGCTCCAGACCATCTGCCAGGGCTTTGCTCAATAGCTCCAGGCCGGTGGTTGGCGAGCCGCCTCCGCCGGTGCCCATCAGCTTGAGCCCGGTCAGAAAATCCTGGCAGTCTTCAATGGTTTTAAGTGTTCGGGTGGGCATAATGTCTCCTTATTATTTCGGCTTCTTCTCACAGCCGTTGTATTGTCTTGAATTCAAGGTCGAAGATTTCAGTCAGCCTCAGCGCGACGGCGCAATTCCTTTGCAATTTCAATAACCCATCTTTCCAGATTTTGGCGCTGGCGGGCATCGTCCATGCTCCCCTCCCGCTCGGCGTCAATCTCTTCCTTTAACTGTATCAGAAAGGGATCCAGCTCGCCAGAAGTATCCAGGATCTCCAGCAGCCTCCCGGCGGCATCCAGCAGCCGGAATGAGCCGTAATCCGGCGGTTCGTCGTACAGTCCCCGCGCGCTGCTGATCATATACGCGATCAGGTTGAAAGTTTCTTCCTGCCGATTAATCGTCTCGCGTTCCATGCCCGGCCTCGTAGCTTTCTTGAAAATAGATCTCGTCCAATGCTCGCTTGCGCGGCGCTGCTGGCGTGAAGCGCGGCTTTCCCACCACCACCAGCAGGCACGGGATGATCCCTTCCGGCAGCCCCAGGAAAATGGCTAAACCCTGCGTATGGAATGAAGCTACCGGGCATGCCCCCAGCCCGCTGGCATGCGCCGCCAGCAGCAGGTTCTGCAGCGCCGCGCCGCTATTGATATACTGCGTTGGATCGACCGGATTCATGGCCTCTCCGGTATTTCCCCGCTGGTCGAGGCAGATCACCACCACTGCCGCCGGGCGTCCAATGATCCCCGGCGCCAGGGCGCGCGCCGCCGCAATCCGCCGCGGCTCGCGGATTGAAATAAAGATCCGTTTTTCACTGTTACTGCCGCTCGGCGCCGCCGCGGCTGCCTGGATAATGCCTCGCAGGGTTTCATCGCTCACCGGCTCGCTGGTAAAATCGCGGATACTGCGCCGGCTGAAGATCGCTTCCAACGTGTCCAATTTTGACTCCCGCTGATCCTGCCTGGAGAAGTTGCTGGCTAAAAAACTAAATCCTCGTACCCCGCCAGCGCTTTGTGCGGCGGTGTCGGGTAAGTCAGCTTGCTCTGCGCCAGGCCCAGGTCGCTCAGCGCTTCGGCCATCTTGACCGCCGCCGCCGGCCCTTCGATCACCGGCACACAGTGACCCCGCGCTGCCAGGGCGCTCTCCAGCTTTCCCGCGATCCCGATCATCCCGGTGCAGCCTGGGATCAGGATGTGGGCGCCGTCCTGGGTAATGGCCTTCTCTCCCGCTTCCAGCAGCCCTTTGAACATCGCCTCCGGGTCGCTTTCAACCTGCTGTACGCTCAGCCCCACCGTCTGGACTGAAGCCAGCTTGCCTCCCAGTCCATACTCGTGGATCTGGTTGACGAATTTGTGCCCCATATCCGCTCGCGTCCCCAGGATCGAGAACCGGTGCGCCAGCGAAGCCGCCAGGAAGGCCGAGGTCTGCGCCGGCCCCACCACCGGTATCGATACCGCTTCTCGCGCCGCGTCCAGGCTGGGGTCGCTCATGCAGTCGATCACCAGCGCTGTGGCACCGTCACTTTCGGCCTGGCGCGCCAGACGCAGCATCCCCGGTATGGACATGGCCTTGAGATAGTGAGTTTCGATGGTTTGCGGCCCTGCGGCGATCGCTGCCGCTCTCATCTGTGTGCCCGGGCGTGCGTAGGAGGCGTATTGCGCCTCGGTC
>JAJZSS010000228.1 GCA_021849525.1 Chloroflexota bacterium | reverse complement strand
AAAACTAAACTTCAGGCAGGATTACATTCTTAGTAAAAACAAACGCGCCGTGCGGTCCGCAGGTCAGGCGGCGGGGCTGGATGCGCTGTGGATCGAAAAACAACCCAAATGCCCGGTTTAATTCCTGCAGGGCGGGTAAATTCACCGAATAATAGATCCAGCGGCTGTCGATGGCATCCCTCTCGGTATCGATTAACCCGGCCTGGCGCAAAACGCGCAGATGGTGCGAGATCAGGTTGGGCGCTATATCCAGGTTATCGCCCAGTTCGCAGTTGCACTGCACCCCTTCCATCAGCAGATGGAAGATCAGCAAGCGCTTTGGCTCTGCCAGGACTTTTAACTGGTCCGCCAGGAGTTGTAAATTGGTGGGGGGTAAGTTTATTGCGTCCATATCAATCTGCAAACTACTTCAACGTTGATTGAATTATATCCCGATTTACTAGTAGGTCAATGACAGACTGTATGGTTCAGGGTGTATCGTTTGTCATATCAAATGGCATCCCTCGCGACCAGCTCGAACCCAGACGAAGCGTTGCGCTTGCTCAGGCATATCGCCTTCGTGACTGGCTACCCAATGTGCTGCCCAACGTGCTCCCCAACGGGGAGCGCTTAATGTACTCAACCTCCGCAGATTGCGATCTCCCTGTCCCCAACCACGGGGACGGTCAGCATATACGTGTACTCAACCTGGTGGGTTTCGCCTTTTACATCCAAGTCCAGGCAGGCTTTATATACTTTCGCTTCCCAGGTAATGCTGAAGTTGGCTGCCCGGTCCCTGGGGACCATAAACTCCTGCTGTTCCAGCGCTTCCTGTGCCGCCGCATAATCCTTTTGATAGGCAGCTTCAATCTGAGCTGCCAGGGCTTTTTTCTCAGCACTCGATAACGGATAGCTGGCGCCGGTGGCTGCCGCAGTCGCCTGGTCCGCCACGGTGACCTCCTGCTTCACATTGAAGTATTCCGTCACGGGCACATGCAGATCCTCTAAAGCCTCTTCGCAGTTTTTCAGGTCGAATTTTTCGTAGCCCGTTTCCTCAATCACCGGCTCGACCTGGGCAACCTGGGCCGTGATGTTGGCGCAGGCGCTCAGCAGCAGCGCAAATACCAGCAGGCCGCTGACCAGCCAGCCCCACGGCGTTTGTTTGGCATGGATTATTTTCATGTTTGATTTCCTCATTTTCAACGAATCAGCCTTGGTTCGAGCATTCCTTAAATTCCTGAGCTGTAAGCCAGCTCAGTATCTTTCCCTGCCAGATCGTCTTGCGCCGGCCGGATATTCACCAGCATGATCAGGGTGATAATCACCGCCGAAGATAGACACCAGGCGCAGACTGCCTTGATCACGAAAGGCTCGAGATAAGTGAGATACAGCGAGAAGAGCGTTCCCAATACTGCCATCCCAAAGATAATCAATGCGGCCCGCTGCGCCACCCAGTCCTTTCGGCGCTGCTTCCACAGCCACAGGCCCAGGATCGCAGCATAAGCGATGAGCCCCAAAACACCGATCGGCAAAATCCCAAACAGCGTGGCGTATGGGCTGCTCTGGACCGCCTTGCAGTCACCGATCGGGCCGCACACCGCCGAAACAGCCTGGGTCTCGACATAAGCCAGGTATCCAGCCACCCCCAATCCGACCAGGCTCAGCAGCGGGGTTGCCAGGTTGAGCGCTCTGGCAGGCTCCTTTTCCGGTTGCGGCTGCATAAAGCGCACAATGGCATAGACCAGCGCGGCTGCCATCGCAACCATGATCCCAATTGCCAGCGTATAACCGTTCGATTTGGTTACTGAACTGGACGCACTTTGAGCTGCTGCTTCAGTTTCGGATTCAGGTACCGAGGCCTCTGGGAAGTTTGGATCGGGTGGACCGTCTGGCAGGAATCCCTCAAACGCCACCTGATCAGGGTAATCGACCCCGCCAGTTGCAAGATATTCCTCGATGATTCCCGGCAGCTCAGCCTGGATCGCCGTCGGTCCCAACAGCGGTCGGTCGCCGATGATCAGGAAAGGCGTTCCGATCTCTTCTTTGGCGACGCCCAGAGCCGCTCCAACTTTGTAGATCAGGTCGATCTCGGTTTCGCCTTTCATTTGAATGAAATGAATCTGGAACTGCTCGCCGTATTTTTCTTTGATCGGCGGCAGTACTTCGGTAATTGCTTTGGCGCAGTTGGGGCAGCCATTTTTCCAGAACATGACCGCTCTTACGAACGGCGCCTGCGACCCGGGTGTGGCTTCCTGGGCAGAAACCATCCCGATCTGGCTCCATCCAAGGATGAAGGCTGCAAGGAGAATGAAGGAGAGTATCGGACGTGATTTCATTGTTTTTCCTCAGTTTATATAATATTGATGATTTTTTAAATCATCCGAACGTTTACCAAAAAAATGGCATTATTAAGTTTCACGGAAAGTCAGTTCGTAGGTAACAGGCTATAGGCCACCTCCGGTTTATGCAAACAGTGATAAGCGAATACATACATCCCGGCTGACCAGGCCTGATGCGGGTAACCCATCGGCTGGCCGGTCCGGCCATGACACCATTCGTTGAACTCCCATTCCCCTTCGACGCCGGCGCGGTTGACTTCGGCCAATCTTTCCAACTGCTTGCGAGCTTCGTCCATCCGCCCGGCTTTGACCAGGGCTGCCACGTAGAACCCGCCCACAAAAGGCCAGATACCGCCGTTGTGGTACTGCTCAGGCAGATTTAGGTTGTTGTTCCGGTAATACTCGCGCCAGTCTTTGTTGCCCGGGTGGATCACCGGGTTCAGCACCCGCACCGGGTAAGGCTCGGCAATCCCCACCTGGTGCATATAATCCAGGATGCGCTTTTCCTGGGCCGGATTGGCTACGCCCATCAGGATCGCCAGCAGGTTGCCAAACACATCGCAATAATCGCCAAAATCGCGGAAGGCGACATACGGCAAAAAGTAGGGGCGCTTCACCAGTACCGGGTCCACCTGGCTGAGGGTATGCTTCCACTCGGTATGCCCCGGGCAGTTGGGCCCCCACTCGGCTTTGTTTTCCTCCCCCACCCACAAGACAATCCGGATTTTATGGCGCACATCGTCGGCCATATTGCTGTAAAGACCGCCATCCACGCTCAAAGCGGCTGCCATCTCGGCCATCGCTTTCAGAGCGGCAAACCAGAGCACATTGTCATACAGCACGTTGAACCGGTTGGCCAGCAGGTCCGCCCAATCGGCCGCCTCGTGCACTTCCAGCAAACCGCAGCCGTTCGAATCCTGGTAACGCAGCCACAGCAAGGCATTTTCCAGGGCAGCCCATTCCTGGCGTAAAAACGCCTCATCCGGGTGGCTGCGCTGTTGGATGGCATGCCCCAGGATGAACCACAGGTTCGAGTCGATCGAGCCAGCATTGGTATGGTCCAGCCGCCCGGTTGCTACACTGACGTTGTTGGGGATGGCCCCCAATTCGGATTGCTGCCCGGCCAGGGTGGCAAGCGATACTTTCAGGCAGTTTTCGTGCCCCGCTGAAAAAAGCGCCCCCAGCGAAGTGATGACGCTGTCCCGCGCCCAGATATGTGGATAACCCTCTGGCGAGGCCATTAATCCGATCGGGCTGCACTCACTGGCCAGGATCTGGTTGGCTTTTTCGAGTGCTTGTTCGATTAAGCTCGTCATTGGGTCTCCTTGGCGGGTTGCTCGATTTGGCTGAGGGCTTGAATCTGCGCTTCCAGGGCGGCCAGATCGAAAGATGCCTCTGTAAATAGGGGATATTTCTGTTGGTAAACGACATCTTCCCGACTATTGACCAATACCAGGCTGGGTGTCTGGCGCACGCCATATTGGTTCGCCAGGTCTCGCCGGGTTTCGAAGTCAATCCGGTAAACCGGAATCGCTTTTAGATCCTGTTCCTTCCACACGGCCATCTGCTCATCCGCTCTCTGAACATCCACCTGCATACAATCACAGGGCTGATCCAGGCTAAAAAACAACACCGCTGGCTCCCCATTCAACACAATGGGAGTATGGCGATCCAGTCCGCCTTGCAGCATAAATTTTAAGCTGACCGCAATCAGCACCAATCCGGCAAACCCGTAACGTAACGCCTGTTTCTGCGATCCTGTCAGGCGATCCATAGAAAATAAAATCCAACCGCCATCACAATCACGCCGCTGGCCAGCTCCAGCGTGTGCGACCAGCGTCCCAAAGCCTGCATTTGCTTGAGCAAGCCAGTGAAGGTTCCGGCCAGCACCACCGGCACGCCCCGCCCCAGCGCATACACGAACAACAGCACAGCCCCGTACACCAGGGCGCCTTTGGCCATCACATAGGTCAGGATGGCTGCCATGACCGGCGTCGCACACTGCGAGGCTACCAACCCGGAAACCAGGCCCAAAGCCAGCGCCCCGGGGATGCCGCGCAAGCCCACTTTTTCGCGCAGCCCACCCAACCATAGTGGAACAGGGATCGAGATCACGCCCAGCATCTGCAGGCCGATCAGGAAGCAGATCGCCGCCACCAGGTAATACCACAGCCGGGTGCTCCCGCCGAGCATGCCGCCTACCAGGCTGGCAGCAATCCCGAGCAGCATGAAGGTGAGCGCCAGCCCCAGGGCA
>JAJZSS010000227.1 GCA_021849525.1 Chloroflexota bacterium | reverse complement strand
CTGGCCCTGGCGCTGGGTGGGCTGGCAATCTACAACCTGCCACAGCGCGCCGCCGACCAGTTCGGCCCGCCGGCAGCCAGCCTGGGCCTCGCCCAGCGCTATTACCTCTCAGCCAGGCTGCTCTCGAACGCCGAACAGCTCACCCGTCCGCGCGAACCGGAGGCAGAACCAGCCTATTTTGTGATCGCAAGCGGCGAATCGGTCACATCGATCTCGAATCGTCTGCAAGCGGAGGGCTACCTGAGCAGTGCCGAGACGTTCCGCACCTTTCTCAATTATTCCGGTCTGGATACCATCCTGCAAGCCGGAGAACATGAAATAAGCGCCGCCATGAGCGCTATCCAGATTGCCCACGAGCTGCAGGATCCCACCCCGGCGCGAGTTACCCTCAGCATTCTCCCCGGCTGGCGCATCGAGGAGATCGCCGCTGCCCTACCTGAAAGCGGCTTGAAATTTACCCCGGATGAGTTCCTAAAAATCGCCCAGAATCCACCCACCGATCTCAGCCTGCCGGTTGAGCTGCCTGCCGGCGCATCATTGGAGGGCTTTCTGTTCCCCGGCAATTACACCATCGAGCGCCGCATGGGAGCTAAAGAATATATCTCACTGATCCTGGTCAACTTCTCCGCCCAGGTCACCCCGGCGCTGCAGCAGGCTTTCCTGGGGCAGGGGCTCAGCCTCTATGAAGCCGTAACCCTGGCTTCGATCGTGGAGCGGGAGGCGATGCTGGACGAAGAGATGCCTACCATCGCCTCGGTGTTCTATAACCGCCTGGCTGCCGGGATGAAGCTGGACACCGATCCGACCGTTCAATATGCCATCGGCTTTAATCCTGCCCAGGAAACCTGGTGGACCAATCCCCTCAGCACGGCTGACCTGGGGATCAACTCGGGTTACAACACATATATCTACCCAGGGCTGCCCCCCGGCCCGATTGCCAATCCCGGCCTGACAGCCCTGGAAGCCGTGGCCTATCCCAAAGATAGCCCCTACTATTACTTCCGGGCGACCTGCGACCGCTCAGGGCGGCACAACTTTGCCGAGAGCTACCAGGGGCATCTGGATTACGCCTGCCCTTAACCAGACCCTGACCCGAAACCAACCATCCAGCACAAGCTGATCTGCGTAAGTATTAATCAACCACGGAAATCCAGCATGGACCTCGCCATCAATTATTCGACCCAGGCAGCCGAACTGCTTGAGCAAGGTACAATCGAATTCGAGCGCTTCAAAACTATGGACTGGCCGGAGATGATGCAAGCGGCGCGGCGTCACCGCCCCATCGCGGTCCATTTCGGTTTACAGGCCGGCAACGGCAGGGTCAAAACATTGGATTGGGATGCCGCCGCCCGGCTGCTGGATGAAACGGGCACCCCGCACCTGAATCTGCACCTGGAGGTAACCAGCAAGGATTATCCCGGCATTCCCGTGGACCAACCCCCTGCCGGCGACCGGGAGCGCATCATTGCCCACATGCTCAAGGATGTACGCCGGGCGGTGAAGCACCTGGGCGCGGAGCGGGTGATCATCGAAAATGTGCCTTACCGCGGGCCAGCAGAGAAAGTCTTTCGCCTGGCGGTTGAGCCCGAGACCATCCAGGCGATCGTCGCGGAATCTGGCTGCGGTTTGCTGCTGGATATCTCCCATGCCCGGATTGCCGCCCACCACCTTGGGCTGGATTCCCGCGAATACATGCAGCAGCTGCCAGTTGCCAGCCTGCGCGAGCTGCACTTCACCGGCCTGCACAAGCTCAATGGACGCCTGCAGGACCACCTATCGATCCTGGACAGCGATTGGCCGTACCTGGATTGGGTATTGGAGCGTATTCATAAGGGAGAGTGGCCGCGCCCCTGGCTGCTGGCTTTTGAATATGGGGGGACCGGCGAAAAATTCGCAGAGCGCAGCGACCCGGCGGTCATCGCAACTCAATTACCGGTATTAAGACAGAAATTGAAGGAGACCTGATGAACCCTACCCCCAACTTCAATCACGTCCCTGCCATCGCCGCCAAAATGCTTATTCTGGCGGCGATGCTGTTAAGCCTGGGAAGCACCCGGCTCGCAACCCGCGCCGCCCCGGCAGCGCTGCCGCCCCTGGCCCCGATCCTGGTCACAGAAGGCCTGACCCAACCGCTGCACATCACCAACGCCGGGGATGCCAGTGACCGCCTGTTCATTGTCGAGCGCCGGGGCACGATCCGCATTTATTTCAATAATCTGCACCCCACCCCCTTCCTGGACATTACGTCCAGGGTGCGCTCAACCGGCTCGGAGGAGGGCCTGCTCAGCGTGGCATTTCCACCCGGCTACGCCCTGAAACAGTATTTCTACGTCTATTACACCAATCTCGATGGCAATAACCAGGTCAGCCGCTTTCACCTGGGCAGTAATGCCAACACAGCCGACCCGGATAGTGAAGAACTGATCTTGCTGCTCCAACACCCCACGCACAGCAATCATAACGGCGGGCAGCTGGCGTTTGGGCCGGATGGCTACCTGTATATTGGGACCGGAGATGGCGGGGGCGGCGGCGACCCGGACGGAAACGCCCAGGACCTGGGCAGCCTGCTGGGGAAGATCCTGCGCATCGCGGTCGAGCCGGCAGTATCGATGAGCCCTGCTGGCAATTTTCACATTTTCATGCCTGCCCTCACCCGCGGCGAGCCTGGATCCAGCCCGGCGGCCTACCGCATCCCCGCCGATAATCCATTCACCGGCGTTAGCGGGGCGCGGCCCGAGATCTGGGCCTACGGACTGCGCAATCCCTGGCGCTTCAGCTTCGATCTCCTGAGCGGTGATTTGTATATTGGTGATGTGGGCCAGCGTGAGTGGGAGGAGATTGACTTCCAACCGCAGACCAGCAAAGGCGGCGAAAATTACGGCTGGAACGTGATGGAAGGGACTCACTGCTATAATGCCGCCGCCTGTGACACGAGCGGCAAAATATTACCAATATTCGAATATGATCATTCCACCGGCTGCTCGGTCACCGGGGGGTTTGTCTACCGCGGCGACGCATATCCCGATTACGTGGGAGCTTATTTCCTGGCAGACTTTTGCAGCGGTGAAGTCTGGGCACTGACCCGCAGCGGGGACGTCCTGTTCACCGAGCAGCTGCCTACCCTGAGCCAGCGAATTACCAGCTTCGGCGAGGATGAGGATGGCGAGCTGTACCTGACGGATTATTTTGCCGGGGCAGTTTATCGCCTAGCCCCGGGACAATAATTAATGCAATATACCCTGGAATGGGAGGAAGCCATACAGCCACAGTACCAGGGCGGTGATCCCGAAGGATAACAGCGCTCCGACCACGGTTTGCCAGATATTGTGGCCTTTGGCATTGACTCGCGCCCATGTCGTGAGTGGGATCAGGGCGATGAATGGGGTGGCGATCAGGCCAAACAGGAACAGCAGGGCTGCCACCGGGCCGGCGACACCTGCGGCATGCCCGCTGGCCTTGTAGTGCAGGAGGAAGTTCAGCAGGATCAAACCCAGAGTGACCAGGGTGTAGGTAATTGCCATGGCTTCGAAGATCCGGGGGGCGTGGGTCAGGCGCAGGATCAGAAAGCCGATAGGGTAACTGACGATCATGAATACGAAACTGGCGATACGCTGGCGGCGGATGACGCGGGCCTTGTCTTTCAGCTTGCCGGGGATATAGAAGAACAGGCTGCATAGCGGGATGATGCTGAGGAACAGCAGCGCCCAGCCGTAACCCGGCAGGCGGTTAGGCAGGTCATTGGGCAGGCGGAAGAAAAAGAAGGTGATCAGCGCCCCGGAGAGTACCGGCACGTTGAGCAGCTGGGAAAGCACTTCGCCGACGATCCGGCGGACGCGGCTGGCACCATTACGGATGTCCTGTCCATTCATTTGTCTGTTAACAGCTGCTCGCTGCCTCCTTTGGCAATGTTGGTTATGCTGGATTTGTATTATACACCAGGCTCAAACAGGTCAGCCCGGCTTCGGCTTTGAGGAACTCGCCGCAATCGATCGCTTCGACCATATAACCCGCACCATACAGCATCTCAAGGGTGCGGGGGAAAGCGGTTTGCGCCCACAGGCGGTCACCAATGCGCAGTACGTTGGCGGCCCAGGGTTCTGCTTCCGCCACCGGCAGAATGCGCAGCCCCTTCAGATCGGAGAGGTCGACCCATTCCAGATTGGCAAGCAGGGTTTCATCATCCACGGCGGTGCAGCCAGTCTTGAGGTGCAGGCTGCCGGGCACGGGGACCGGGACTACCCGGTAACCGTGCGCCTGGACGAACTCTGTCAGCGCCTTAATCCCGGCAGAATTGGTACGCGTGGAGCTTCCCACAAAGAGGGTTTTTCCGATTCGCAGCACATCGCCGCCCTCCAGAGCTGCTGGAGATTGAATCTGGACAAGCGGGCGCAGCGGGGCGAGAAAAGGCACCAGGCGCTCCACCTCCGGCTGGCGGGACGGGCTGCCAGGGCGGGTGAGTACCGCCAGCTCGTCCAGGATCAAGGCGCAGTCTTCCACAAAGGCGCTGTCTGGCAGGTCGGAGCTGGTTTCGAGCACCTGCACCTGGATGCCGGCTCCCTGCAAGCTGGCGCAGTAC
>JAJZSS010000226.1 GCA_021849525.1 Chloroflexota bacterium | reverse complement strand
CAGGCGAGAAAGCCTGGGCAAATGCGGCTGACCTGGAGTACTGTCGTTCGGGATACCAGATACCTGAATGGTAATGTATTCTGAGCTGAGGCTATTTGCAGTTGATATTTGGTAGGCCGGGCTTTTGAGAAGCAGGCGAACCTGGTCTGTGTCCGAAACCAACAGGCTCAACTCAGCAGTAGCTGGAAGCGATCCTTTCGTTTGAGCCAGACTGACCGGTAAAGTAGACAGTACGATTATCAGGCTGATCAGAATTCGTATCAGACGGTTTTTCATCGACCCTTTTCTAAAGTGAGCCACTCATCGCAAAAGATTTTTTTCAATATCTCGATTTTATTATAGCAGGTTGCCAACAACGTCGTTTAATTTGAAAAGCCGCGTCCTTCAGGCGCGGCTTTTAACCATTAAGAAATAGCACGTACACTCGACGAGATTACTTCCCGAGCCCTAATGGATTCAGCGGATCAATGAAATCTGAGAGCGGTGATCCGGCGCGAATCTCCAGGGATAATTCGTATTTCACCTGTGGCTTCTCGTAAGGCTTGCGGTCGTCTTTTTGTTGGTCAAGCTGTGTCGATTGCATATCTTTCTCCTGACACCCCAATAATTACCTGTTGCAATGTTATTATAATTAATAATCCTATTAAATGCAAGTTAAATACAAGGATGTTAGCTATATTTTATACCAGATTTTCATTTAAGGATAGACCAAAAGGATGAATCTTGTCTAAAATGTAGTGAATAAACAGGAAATTTTGCCAGGAGTTTTTGCAGCCTGCTGATTAATCTCTGGCTGCGCTCCGGGTCGGCAGGGATCACTGGCAAGCAAGAATATAATTCTGCCAGTGCCTGCCCGGCTTCAAGCGGGTCAACATAGACCAATCGATCCTGGACAAGGCGATAGAGCCCCTTTAATGGAGCCGAACGATTTGCTGGCTGGACCTGGGTAGGATTGGTAAAAGGGGTAGCGTGGACAATCCAATCTTCTCCAGTGGGGAGAAGGACCAGCAGGTCATCGTTCAATATACTCCCGGGCGGAGAATAACGGGATACAGTCGTTTTTCCACTCCCTGAATGACCAAAGAAACACAACACCCGTTCATCGTTGATCACCCCGGCGGCATGCAACATGAAGCCACCCGCTTCAAAAGCCAGTAAAGCAAACACCGCGCGCAGATAATAATCGACCGTTCCAGTAGAGCCGTGCAGGCCCAGATAAAGCTCACCTTTTTTTTCGACCGGCGAAAGCCAACCCCAGCCCCCCGATTCGGAAACCAGCAAACGCTGACCATCGAAGTTTATCCCCGGAGGATAAGCCGGCTCATATTCCACAGGCGAAAAGATGATCTGCACCATTGTTGCAGTGATCGTTGGTACCAGAAAATCCTGGTACCTGGCAACCAGGCGGGCGTAAGAATTGGGATCTGGACAGTGGATCTCGACTCCCAGGTGGCTGATACCGAGTGAGAAAGAGTTTGGTTGCGGATCAGCCATCAGTTTGCTTGTGTTTACCTTTGGATGTAAAAAACCCCACCACAGCGCCAGCACCCAGCAGTATCGCCGCACCTGCCTCTAACATCCCTTGCCGGGGTACTGTCACCGAGGTATGCCAGCTCCGGTTGGTTACTCCATCTGTCTCGACATCTTCCAGCTCGTAATAATAAGTCTGGCCTGGGCGGGCATCCCGGTCTATATAATGATATTTACCACCGGCCAGCGGGTCTGTCGAGGCAGGGATCAGCTCAGGATTGATCCGCTCTTCAGGACCATCCAGGGTATCCCGGCGGTACAGGTTAAATCCAACCGTATTCAGCTCGCTGGCAGTTGTCCATTCAATACTTACCCTGGCGTTCTGCGAGGACCAGACGGCCCAGGCGCCTAAGCCGAGGGCGATCAGAAACATACTCAAGTAGAGACAGAATGGTGGATGGAAGGAGTCTGATGTCAATTCGTCCTCGAGATGCCGGTAAGATTTGGAAACCCATCCTGATTATACCAATCCAATCATCGACCGAATCATCGGACTGGCACAATCTTGCAACTTAACAAAAGTGTTGCGTAAACGGCGCCCGATTCAGGCTATGATTAATTGGGCTCAAAAATTCACTGGAGATAAACAGGTATCGGTATGGGATTGATTTCTCGAATGCGTTCGATTATGATTCTGGCTGTTCTCACGGGCAGCTTCTTACTTGGTAAACCTACGTATCTACAAGCCGCTCCCCCGCCTCCGGAAAAACCGGATCTGAACTTACTGGCAACGACCGCCCAGCAAGCGATTGCAGAAGCAGTCAGCATGCAGTCTGCTCGCTCGCTGGGATTCATGATTTACGACACACAGGTTGAGAGTGTCAAAGTGGCCCAGGATGGACAGTGGGGAACGGGTCTGCTGGTGGCTTATGACCCCCAAACAGGACAACTGATCCCAACCGAGCCTGGTCTGGCGATCACCCGCCAATCAGGGGACAGCTGGGAAGTATACTTTCCCGGCGATGATGCCTGGCAGGCGGCTTTGCCCGGCCTCCCCGACGATGTGCTCAATCCGGGAGTGCGCGAACAGCTACTGCTCATGGATCAAATCCAGGAGACGACCGCTCCCACGGCACCGCTCACCGGTTACCGACTGCCCTGGGAGGCTGGAAAAACAGCTTATGTTTCGCAGACGGTAGCTCACGATCGTTACACAGCCAGTGGAAATGCCCACTTCAGCTTTGATTTTTACATTCCCCAAACGATGTTCAACCTGTATGCCGCCAAAGCCGGCACCGTCTGGTCGTATCGCGATGATGTCCCCAATGGGGACGCATCAGCCGGAAATTACATCGTCCTCGAAGACCGTACCACTGTACCCACCACCTACCAACTTTACCTGCACCTGGCACAGGACAGCATCCCTCCCGACTTAAAAGTAGTCGGCGCGCCGGTACAGCGCGGCCAGTACCTGGGCATCGCCGACGATACCGGGGTCAGCACCGGGCATCACCTGCACTATCAAGTCCAGACCATGTCAGGCTACTCAGCTTACTGGGGCGTCTCAGTAGACATAACTTTCGAAGATGTTGAAATCAACGGCGGGCGACCGCGCATAACCATTGATCTGCCATATTGCAAAGCGACGGATGTATGCACTGAATTCCAAAACTCCTATATATCTGGAAACACGGTCAGCGGCGACCGCACCCCTCCGTTTGGCGACTTTACCAATCTGACCAATGGGGTGCAGCTGACCAGTCCAACCCTGACCCTGGAAGGTTGGGCCAGCGATACAGAAAGCGAGCTGAACTCGATCCAGGTGATCGGCAATTACGATGGCACATGGCAACCGCTCTCACCCAACCTTTCCACCAGCCCATTCAACACAATACTTGATTTGTGCAGCCTGGGATTACCCGAAGGACCGCTCAGCCTGGCTCTGCGTTTGCGCGATTCTACCGGAAATGTCAGCCTCGACCTGCCCGGACTGCGCCATGTCATCAATGCCGCGAGCTGCCCCAGCCAGCCCCCGGCCTGCATGCCTGAGTACAACGAGGTAGCTCTCTATTCGGAACCGGGTTTTCGCGGAGAGTGCCAGGTGTTTGACACTGGAGAATATTCAGGCAGCTCTTCACTGCGGGAGGTGGGTGTAAAAAACACCGCCTCCATCCAGGTAGGCAGCAGTGTTTTGGCTACCCTGTATTCGGAAGAGAATTACCTCCAGCGCAACGAAACCTTCCTCTCCTCGGACCGCAACTTGAGTGATAACCGGATCGGCGATAGCCAGGTTGCCTCGCTGAAAGTGATGGCCCACAACCAGATGCCGGAAGTCCCCCAGCCTGTCTGGCCTGCTTCCGGCAGTATCTACACCTCGGATCGTAATATCCCATTGAGCTGGCGCGATGAAGGCGGTGGAATCCGCTACCGGGCACGGGTAAAAGATTCGACCGGGATTGTCATCCAGGAATCGGGCTGGTTGAGCGAGCCATTCTGGCAGCTCAACGGGCTGGCAGACGGTAATTATTCCTGGCAGGCCCAGGCCGGTAATTCCAACGGAGAAAGCTCGTGGTCTGAAAATTTCCCGCTAACGATCCAATCGAGCGGTTTACCAACCCCGGCCACCAGAACAACCCCTTATACGAATAATATCGAGAATGGCGCTTCCACAGACTGGCAGCACAGCAATTATTGGGATACAGCCCTGGTGGCAGGTAATCCGAATGGCGGTGAGACCAGCTGGGTCTATGATGTCAACTATCCGGATAGTTTTTCTTCGGGGGAGCCAAATTCCGGCGAGCTGACATCCCCCAGGATTACGATACCGGCGAACGGTTCCTATTCCCTGCGCTTCTGGTACCGCTATGCGACCGAAAGCCAGGGCATCGACTGGGACCAGCGCTGGGTACAAATCTCCAACGGCGGACCTTTCACCAACATCTACCAACTCAGTGCTGACCAGCCAAACCGGTGGCTGGAAAGCCCTGCCATTGCGCTGGATGCCTACGCCGGACAGACCATCCGGGTGCGTTTTTATTTTGCTACCCTCGATGCGCAGCTCAACGATTTTGAAGGCTGGACGATCGACGATCTGACTGTCACCAGCAGTGCTCCAGTTGCCTGTGCAGATCAGGAT
>JAJZSS010000225.1 GCA_021849525.1 Chloroflexota bacterium | reverse complement strand
CCCCGATTATTGGGGCGGCTGGGGCGAGAAATTCTTCTCCCAGGTGGTCTTCAAGAAAATCTCCGAGACCGCCACCCGCCGCCAGATGATCGAAGCGGGCGAGGCGACCATCGCTGTGGAGCTGCCTTACTCCGACGTCAACGCCCTGAAGGAAAATCCTGCCGTCAAAGTAAATGTCGAGCCCTCCTGGCAGAACCTGATCGGCATGTTCAATACCCAGAAACCGCCCCTGGACAACAAATCCGTCCGCCAGGCTCTTGCCTATGCTTTCCCCTACGATCAGGTGATTTCTGCCGCTGTGGGCGGTTATGCTCGCCAGGCGGTGGGCATGGTGCCTTTTGGCATGTGGGGTTACAGCGAATCGCTTCCCCAGTACAAATATGATCTGGAGAAAGCCAAACAGCTCCTGGCCGAAGCAGGCGTCCCCGCCGGGCAAAAGCTGCTCCTCACCTATACTGCCGGCAACGAGACCGAGAAAAGCACCGCCGAGCTCTACAAATCCGAGCTTGCCAAGCTGAGTATTGACCTCGAAATCCGCAGTATGCCCTGGGATAGCCAGTGGGAATTGGCCAAGAACCCCGATCCCACGCAGCGCCAGGACATCTTCGTCATGTACTGGTGGCCCGATCTCCCCAGCCCCTACTCGTTCCTTTACAGCACTTTCCACACCGAGTCTGAGCCGCTCTTCAACCTGTCCTACTACTATAATGCCGAGTTCGACACCTTGATCGATCAGGCCAACGAGATCACTGCCAGTGATGCCGCTCAGGCGGAGCAGATGTTTGTGGATGCTCAGAAGATTCTGCTCGACGACGCTGCCAGCCTGTTCATCTACGACCGCCAGGATGTGTGGGTGACTGTGGCCAACCTGCAGGGCTTTAGCTTTAACCCTGCTTACCCCACCGTGATGTTCTTCCACGATATGTACTTGCAGTAATTCGTTCCCCTTCCCCCTCCATTTTCGCCGTGCGATCGCTGTCGAAATCGTGATCGGACCGGCGAAAATGGAGGGAATCTTATAGGGGGTGTTGCGTGAGGAGCCTGAATGAAAAAATTCATTCTCAGGCGTTTGCTATTGGGCGTCATTGTGATGTTGGGCGTGGCCTTCATCACCTTCTTTCTGACCCGCGTCATCCCGTCCGACCCGGCTGCCAAATGGGTCGGGCCGCGCGCTACGCCTGAGCAGATCGCTAAAGCCACCATTGACCTGGGCCTGGACCAGCCGTTATATGTGCAGTTCTTCAAATATATGGGCGACCTGCTGCAAGGCAACCTGGGTGCCTCGCTGCGCACCCGCCGCCCGATTATGCTGGAATTGCAGGAAAACCTCCCGGCTACGATCGAGCTGGTCTTTATCTCAACCATCGCCGCCGTCTTCCTGGGCATTCCTCTTGGTGTAATCTCCGCCCGCCGTAAAGACCAGTGGGTGGATCATCTCAGCCGCCTGTTCTCGGTCGGGGTGGTCTCCCTGCCTACCTTCTGGGTGGGGCTGATCTTGCAGCTGTTATTCTTCCGTACCCTGCATCTTTTCCCCATGGGTGGGCAGCTTTCCACCGAGATCAAGCTCACCATGGAGATTCCCAAAATTACCGGCTTCCTCATGTTCGATTCGCTGGTCACCGGAAATTTTCGCATCTTCACAGATGCTCTCTGGCACATCGTTCTGCCGGGCATCACCATCGGCCTGTATCCGGTAGGCCTGGTCGCCCGCATGACGCGCTCAGCCTTACTCGAGATCCTGAACGAAGATTACATCACCGCTGCCCGCTCTTACGGCCTTAGCGAGCGCATTGTCCTTTGGTCTTACGCTCTCAAGAATTCGATCGGCTCTACTTCCACCGTCGTCGCCCTGTCCATTGGCTATACCCTGGTCAACACCTTTCTGACCGAATCGATCTTTTCCTGGCCGGGCATTGGTTCTTACATTGCCTCCGCAGTCATCGGCCTGGATTACCCTGCCATCATGGGCGTCACCATTTTCTCGGCGTTTTCCTACGTCATCCTCAACTTGGTAGCCGATGTGATTATCGCCATGGACCCCCGCGTTCGGGCATAGGAGACTTTGATCATGCAGTGGTTAATGGATACCCGAAAGACCCTCCAGCCCGGCCTCCGCGAGGTCCGTCTCTCGTTCTACCTGCTTAATCGCAACCGGCTGCAGCGCGCTTCGCTCACCATCATCATATTGCTGATCCTGGTGGCGATCTTTGCCCCGGTCATTGCCCCTTATCCGGGGCATGCTATCAGCGAAACCAACCCGGACGACAAGCTCCAGCCGCCCTCGGCCCAGTACTGGTTCGGCACCGACGAGCTGGGTCGCGATATGCTCTCCCGCGTGATTTATGGCACCCGTATCTCGCTTCAGACCGCCCTGATCGCGGTAGGCTTGGCCTTGCTGGTTGGAGTGCCGTTGGGAGCCATTGCCGGTGGGTTGGGTGGCGTGGTCGATGAGATCATCATGCGCATCACTGATGTATTTCTGTCCTTCCCGCCCCTTCTGCTGGCAATCGCCATCGCCGCTTTCCTGGGGCCCAATCTGCGCAATGCCATGCTCGCCATTGCCATCTCGTGGTGGCCCTGGTATACCCGCATCATTCGCGGCCAGGCCGTATCGATTCGCGAGCGCCAGTTTGTCCGTGCCGCCCGCGCCATCGGCACCCCCAGATCGAGTATTATCTTCAAGCACATTTTGCCGAACACCTTCGCCCCGGTGATTGTGCAGGCTTCCATGGATATCGGCGGCGTGATCCTGACCATCGCCTCCCTCAGCTTCTTGGGGTTAGGCGCTCAGCCGCCCACGCCCGAGTGGGGCTTGCTCATCTCCACCAGCCGTACCTATTTCCTGAACGCCTGGTGGTACAGCACCTTCCCCGGTCTCGCCATTTTCATCACCGTCCTGGTTTTCAACCTGATTGGTGATGGCTTCCGCGAAGTGCTCGATCCCAAGACGCGCAAATTCTGATTGGAATGCCATGACCGAATACTTTGAGATCAAAAATCTGGCCGTCGGCTTTCACACCTTTGAAGGTGTGCGCGATGTGCTGCGCATCGAGAGTCTGCGCATCAAGCGCGGCGAAACCTATGGTCTGGTCGGCGAGAGCGGCGCCGGCAAGACCGTCCTGGCCCTCACCATCCTGGGCTTGCTGCCCAAACCGGCCGCCATTGTTCACAGTGGCGAGATCTGGCTCGACGGTCAGGATTTACTCAAGAAGACCGACCGCCAGATGTATACCCAGTACCGTGGCAAGCGCATCACCATGATCTTTCAGGACCCCATGTCCACCCTCAACCCCGTCTTTACAGTGGGGCAGCAGTTAGCCCGGGTGATTGAGGCCCAGCAGCATCTCAAGGGCCAGGCCAATACGCAGAAGGCGCTCGAAATGTTGGAGATTGTCAAGCTTCCCGATGCCGGTCGTATGCTCGAAAAATACCCTCACGAGCTCAGTGGCGGCCAGCGTCAGCGCATTATCATCGCCATTGCCCTCACCTGCGGCGCCGAGTTTCTCATCGCCGATGAGCCCACCCGCAACCTGGATGTCACCATCCAGGCGGGTATCCTCAAGCTCATGGACGAGTTACAGCAGGAATTCAAGATGAGTATGCTCTTTATCGCCAATAATGTGGGTCTGGTGAATGTGGTCTGTAAAAATGCCGGTATCCTTTATCGCGGCAAGCTGGTGGAAGATGGGCCCAGCGAGAAAGTCATCCGCCGTGCTCGCCACCCCTACACCCAGACCCTGATCTCTGCCATCCCCCGCGATAAATCCGAAGCCCTGAAATTTGCGAACACCGTCATCAAGCCGGATGCCGAGCATGGCTGCCCCTACTATGCTCGCTGCACCCTCGCCGAAGATGCCTGCGCCGCCAGCGAACCCATGCTGGAGGCGGTTGACGGTGCCCAGAAGGTGGCCTGCTTCGTAGCCGCCCGGAGGCAGCCATGACCGAGCCGCTGGTCAAAATTGAAGGTCTGAAGAAATATTTTCCTGTCCGCTCAGATGCCATCTTCGCCCCCAAGAACTGGGTCAAAGCCGTGGATGGCGTCGATCTGGAAATCATGCCCGGCGAGGTAATTGGTCTGGTTGGCGAATCGGGCTGCGGCAAGACTACCCTGGTCAATGTCCTCCTGCGCCTCGAAGATCCGACGGAAGGCAAGCTTCTCTTCGATGGCGTCGATATCACTGTTTCCTCCCAGAATACCCTGCGCAAGGAAGTCCGCCAGAATATCCAGATTGTCTTCCAGGACCCCTTCTGGTCGCTGAATCCGCGCATGCTGGTTCGCGATGTGGTCGGCGAGCCCCTCAGCGTGCATCTTAAGCTGCCTCTGCTTCAAAAGATCGCCCAGGTCGAGAAGCTGCTGGAAACGGTCGGCCTCCCCGCGGAAAGCATGTATAAATATCCCCATGAATTTTCTGGCGGTCAGCGCCAGCGCATCGCCATTGCCCGTGCCCTCGCCCTGGAGCCCAAGCTGGTTGTCCTCGACGAGCCCACCTCTTCGATCGATATCCTCTCCCAGGCTCAGATTTTAGATCTCCTCATCCAGCTCAAGCAAAAGCTGGGTCTCACTTACATCATCATCTCCCACGATCTGAGCGTGGTGCATTACATGTCCGACCGCATC
>JAJZSS010000224.1 GCA_021849525.1 Chloroflexota bacterium | reverse complement strand
CGCGAGTTCCTGGCGGCCAAGATCGCCGCCGCCGTGGCCGCCTGCGAGCAGCGTACCCCGGCCGACCGGCGCAACTACTTCTTCGTGCTGGAAGACGAGGAGAGCGGCGAGCTGGCGGGCTGCTGCAAACGATAGGGTAGGGCTGGATAAAGCAGCATGAGTCCAGATTATTGCCTGGCTCTGCTCGGCTTTGAGGAGGATATCCTGGCGTAAGGCTGGGAACGACCCGCTGCCAGGACGGCTGCCGCCGGTCATCAACACGATAGGAGAGATATCTGCGCTCTTGCCAGAGAGCACACTGGCAGCTTCAATTTCCAGGGCAGCCATCCTCTGTCCTTCGTTGGGGGCTAATTGGGCAGCCAGATTCAACCGAATGGACCGGTCGCGCGGTGTATGATTCGTAAATGTGAGCCTGCCAGCCAGGGTCTGCGAGCTGGGAACCCAGATCTCGTAGAAGACGTCTATGCCGGAGATTGGTGTCAGTCGCAGGGCTATATAATTCGGAAAAGCCTGGTGCACTACGGGCTGGCGGTCAAACTCGGATGGAGCGGTGAAGGTCAGGTCACCTTCGGAAAAACGTGGAAATATACGAAAACTTCGGGCGCGTAATCCAAAAGTGGTTTCAATTGCCAGGGCAATTGGGGCGCCGCTTTGCCAGTTCATACTCCAGATCTGATCGTTGGCGTAGTCAACCTTTCCCAGGCGGGCATCGGCTGCCAGGGTCAGGCAAAGTGGATCACCAGTGGTCAAATTCCACGTTCGCATATCCCCATTGTATGGTAGTTTTTTGCGCAGGTCAAAGGAAATTGGTGGAATTGTGCTAGAATGAAAGTCAATTTTTTATCTGGCATTGAAATGGAATGATCTGGAGGAGCGCAGCATATGTCAGAAACCCAATCTCGCCCGCGCGGAATGTATTTTGAAGAATTTACAGTCGGTCAGCGGATCTTTACCGCTGGGCGGACGATCACCGAATCGGATATCGTCAGCTTTGCCGGCTTATCAGGAGATTACAACCAGATCCATACCGATTCGGTATATGCCGATCAATCACCCTTTGGTCAGCGGGTAGCGCATGGTTTATTGGGATTATCGATCGCCTCCGGGCTGGTGGTACAAACCGGGATGATGGAAGGCACTATTCTTGCATTCCGTGAGATCGCAGAGTGGAAGTTTATCCAGCCGATCTACATCGGGGATACCATCCATGTCGAAGTTGAAGTTTTGGAAACCAAAGATCTGCGCCGCCTGGGTGGTGGAGCAATTGTGATCAGTCTGGATGTCAGGAAGCAGAGCGGCGAGACCGTGATGAAAGGGAGCTGGAAAGCATTGATCTCCAGCCGTCCGGGATAATAATGTTGCGCACGCGGTGCGTACGAGGATTGTATGAGCGAAGAGAATAAACCGGCTTCTGAAGACAAATCGGAAGAGCCATTTGATCGATTTCAGCGTCTGGTAGGATCTGAGGATCAGTTGAGTGAAGAAGAGCTGAAAGTACTCCTTGCACAGGGAGATTCATCCGGGGATCAGGTGGGAGCCTCCAGGTCCGAAGCTGACACCTATTTTAAAGACCAGGAAAGTGTGGGCTCCACCGGACCGGCGCCAGATGAAGAAATCTCCGGTGAACTTCGGCAGCCTGAAAATAACATAATTAGCTCCTCAGGCTCAGCCGAAGCAGTTGAGCTATCCAGCATTCCGGAAAGCGAACCTGCGAAACTCCCGAATGCACTTCCACCAGTAAATCTCGCAACCCAGGCTATGCCTGCTAAGGATGAAGACACGGCACCGCTCGGTCCCCGCTCGGTTACCACGCCGCACGTTCCATACGGCGGCAATACCCCTCCCAATGTCAAGCCGGCGCTGGATAAATATGGCTTTCCACTACCCCGCCGGGTCGAAGAAACCGATGTCAATGCCACCCGGGTGTCGCCTGCAGCTTATGGACCACCTCCACAGCGACCCAGGCAGGTTTCCCGTCCACCAATGTCGGCTGCTCCCCCTCCACCCCCGCCGCCTCCGTCTCGCTCGGTGCAGCCCAGGCCCCGACCGCGCCGCCAGCCGGGGATTGATTCGCGCAATAACCTTGGATGCCTGGTCCGGGGCGGGTTGGTCTCTGCATTTATTCTGGCAGTGATTCTCTTATGTGGGGTCTCGTTCGTTATCTTTCAATACTATCGGATTGCCTCGAACTTGCCGGATATCAACGAGCTGCGCCAAAAAGCCGCCCAATTCGAAACAACTCGCATCCTGGATCGCAATGGAAACATCCTGTATGAAATCCTGGATCCAAATGCAGGCCGGCGTACTTACGTTCCGCTATCGAAAATCTCTCCGTATTTGGTAGCGGCGACAATTGCGACCGAAGATAAAGATTTTTACAGCCATCCCGGTTTTAATGTCCTGGCGATCTTCCGCGCCTTCTGGCAGAATTATCAGAGTGGGGAGGTCGTATCCGGCGCCTCGACGATCACCCAGCAGCTGGCACGGGCACTGCTTTTCTCTCCCGAAGAGCGGGCCGAACAATCCTATGACCGCAAGATCCGTGAGGCAGTGCTGGCGGCGGAGATTACGCGCCGTTATTCCAAGGACGACATCCTTGAGCTGTACTTAAATGAAATTTATTTTGGCAACCTGGCATATGGCGTAGAAGCGGCTTCCGAGACCTATTTTGGGCTGCGCGCCGACCAGCTGACCCTCGGTCAGGCATCTTTCCTGGCAGGTTTGCCCCAGGCGCCCTCAGTATATGATGTTTATACCCGCCCCGACCTGGCACTGCAGCGCCATGAGGCGGTACTGGTATTGATGTACCAGGCCAGCCAGGAACAGGGCTGTATTTACGTGAGCAATAATCCTCAGCGAATCTGCGTGGATCCGGTAACGGTTACTCAGGCAGCCGATGAGATGAAGAATTATGCATTTCACTCGCCGGACGTTCAGATCCGCTATCCCCACTGGGTGGATTATATTCGCGGTCTATTGGAACAACAGTACGACGCCCAAACGATTTACCGCTCTGGATTTACCGTGTACACAACCCTGGATCCCGGTTTACAGGACCTGGCTGAGCAGGTTGTCCGCAGCCAGGTGGACCGGTTGCAGGAGAACAGGGCTTCCTCGGGGGCGATGATCGCCATCCGTCCCAACAGCGGCGAGATCCTGGCAATGGTTGGTTCAGTGGATTTCTACAATGAGGCGATTTCTGGGCAGGTCAACATGGCGATCAATCCCCGCCAGCCCGGCTCGTCGATTAAACCCCTCACCTATATCGCCGCCTTTGAAAAGGGATGGACTCCTGGTACTTTAATCTGGGATGTACCCTCCGATTTCCCGCCGTCCGGCGTGCCAAATGATCCCAGCCCGGCTTATGAGCCGGTCAATTATGACGGTCGCTTTCACGGCCCGGTGACCGTTCGCACCGCTCTGGCGAATTCCTATAACGTGCCAGCAGTCAAAACCTTGAATTTCGTCGGAATTTATGATGACCCTACCACCGCCGCTGCCGATGGATTTATCAATCTGGCGCAACGGATGGGGATTTCAACGCTCACTCGCCAGGATTATGGCCTGTCCTTAACCCTGGGAGGCGGCGATGTGACCCTGTTGGAGTTAACCAACGCCTACGCCACGATTGCTAATTATGGCCGGCGCCTGCCTCCGGTTGCGATCACCCGGATCCTGGATAAGTCTGGCCAGGAAGTCTATCGCTACAACCAGCCCTCAGGCGATCAGGTGATTCGCGCTGAACATGCTTACTTGATCTCATCGATCTTATCGGATAATGAAGCCCGCTCACCAGCTTTTGGAGCGAACTCGGTCCTGAACCTTCCCTTCGCGGCAGCTGTCAAGACCGGTACGACCAACGATTTTCGAGATAACTGGACCCTGGGTTACACGCCCGATCTGGCAGTCGGTGTGTGGGTGGGAAATGCCGATTACACACCGATGGTCAATACCAGCGGTCTGACCGGCGCCGCCCCGATCTGGTCCGAATTCATGCAAACCGCGGTGGGTCAGTTTACCGGCGGGAACCCGTCTCCGTTCTCTCGGCCGGGAGGCGTTATCGATCATGTAATCTGCGCCATTTCCGGGACTCTACCTTCCGAGTGGTGTCCTTTGCAGCGAACTGAAACCTTTGCTGCAGACCAGCCTCCACTGCCCCGTGAGGAAGACTTGTGGCAGCGCGTCAGGCTGGATACCTGGACCGGTTTGCGTTCCTCACCAGACTGCTCGCAATTCACCGAGGAACGTTTCGTCCTGAATGTTACCGATGAGTTTGCCAAGCGCTGGCTGCGGCGCGATCCGCAAGGCGAAGCCTGGGCCGAAGCTGCTGGATTTGGCGATGAGCTGGCATTTACTCCCCCGCGGGAATGCAAGGCCGACGATCCACGTCCATTCCTGGAGTTCACATCGCCGCGTGCTGGTGAGACAATATTGAACAACCCGTTGGTGATCCACGGAGTTGCCAATGCCAGCCAGTGGTTTGATTACTGGCAGCTGGATTATGGCCTGGGGAATGATCCGGTGGAGTGGAAGACCATCGAACAGAGCAAAAATGCCCGGCCTCAATCCGCCGAGCTGTTTTCCTGGTATATGGATGATCTGATCCGGGATAATATCTCGGGACCATTGACTCTGCGTCTCAGAGTGTACAGCACC
>JAJZSS010000223.1 GCA_021849525.1 Chloroflexota bacterium | reverse complement strand
CAACTGCATCTTCCCCGACCGTAAAGGTCGGTTGCTGACGCTCTTGATTGTTCCAATGACTGTCACTTCTTCGCCATAATGCAAGCGATTGATCGGAGTTAGCTTGCTGTAGTCATCGTAACGGCGGGGGAAGTAGTAAAGCATATCTCCCAGGGTATGGATGCCCAGGCGCCCCAAAGTATTCCCCAGACGTGGTCCCACCCCTTGTAAGACGGTTACCGGCGCCGAGAGTGCAGCCGGTTCGCCGGTATAGGCTGGCACAGGTTGGCGAGCAGGCTGAACGGCAGGCAGCTCTTCTACCGGCTGGAAATATTCGTCTTCTTCGGCTTCGTGATCTCCGGACTGATCTGCTTCATAAGACTGGCTCACCGGCGGCGTTACAGGCTCATCGATGCTGTTTGCTAATTCTTGATCTGATTCATTGGCCAATTTTCCAGAAGCTTTAGGAATAGGGGAAGGGAAGCCTGGCTCCGACCTCCTGGGGGGAGGCGGAGTCGGTTGAGGCTTTCTGGCAGAACTCGTTGACTTGCTTTCTGCGTCACCAGTTTCACGTTGGATGCGTTTGCACAATCCGTCCAGGCTTTCCGCCCGGGATGCGGGGGATAGGCGAGGGTAGTCGCGCAGGCGGGTGATCACTGCCTGGATTAATTCTTCCTGAATCGAGTCGGCGCGGGCTTCGCTTTCCCACATTTCCAACATGCGGTCCAAACCGCCCATAACTGCGCGGTTATCGTGGCCTCTTTCAGCTTCGAGCTTGAATATTTTTTGTAAACGGAATATAGATGGCTTCATTGGAGACAATTTTACCAGTGATAAGGTGATCGAGCGCAACAAAGCAGACAGGCAGCTAACCAGATTTGCCTGCTCCCGGTGGACCCGAGTTGATTATTATTCTTATTGAGTAATCGCCGTAAACCCTAAGGCATTCGGACCGACATGAACCCCTAAGATCGTTGTTACGTTAATGAGGATGGGTTTAATTTGGCTGTTTACCTGGAGAGATGCCAGAAACCTACAAGCTTCGGTCTCAGCGTTCGTATGTAGAATGGATAGACGTTCGAGCGGACCCAGACCTTCCAGTATCTGCTTCAAGCGCTCAATACCCTTTTGGCGGGTGCGGGTTTCTCCATAGCGAATCACTTTCCCATCTTGTATTTTGATGAATAGTTTAATATTAAGGAGATTTCCGAGATGGGCACGCGCCCACGAAACTCTCCCACTTCTGCGAACAAATTCCAGTGTATCTAACATTGCGACGAGATGTATACGCTGGCGATATACCGGTAATTGCTCGAGGATCGATTCGAGCTGGTTTCCTTTTGCAAGTTGTTCAGCGATATGAACTACTTGAAAGCCTAAACCAGAGCTGACCTGTTCGCTGTCGATCACAAAAACGCGTCCGAGGTATGCCTGGGCTGCTGCGCTGGCTGCATTAATAATGCCACTCAATGCGCCGGAAGCATGAATCGAAACAACCTGATCGTACCCCTGCCCAAACAAGCGTTGGTAAAGGTTCGTATAAACGCCGCTGGATGATGTTGCCGTGGTTGGCGGTGGATTAAGATTTGGGAGCCGCCGGTAAAATTCTGGACGCGAAATTCCCTTGCCGTCCTCGTATTCCTGCCCATCGATGACCATGATGTTAGGGACGACCTGAATATTAAGGTCCCGGGCTGATTCGTCCGGTATATCTGAAGTACTATCGGTGACTACAGCCGTCTGCAAAGAATTTCGCTCCGGGAAAAATAAAATATCCAGGTTTGTTCCGTTATTCAATTGAAATAATAAATTGATAATGAGGCTGGCAGCCTTCTTGAATTTCTAAATCCTGTTGGGGATAATGTATCCGGATTTTATCGGCGATCTGATCCACCTCTAATTTTTTCAGGTTTTCGCCGTAAAACATGGTGATTAATTCAAAGTGATCTGCATGAGCATGTTTTAAGAAACCCAGGCAAGCATCTTCGAGTGAGGGGGACGAGTAAACAAGTTTTCCGTTGTGGAGGGCGATTACCTGGCCTTCTTCAACCTGAACCCCATCGATTTCAACCGTTCGTGTGGCGGTTGTAATCTCACCGGATTCTACTTCATCCAGAGCGGCTGTCATGTCGCTGACCACAGATTCAAAATCCCCATCGGGAACCAGCCGGAGCATGGCAGCTAACCCTTGCGGGACGGTGCGGCTGGGAACCACAGCAACTTTTTTCACCGTCAGCTCGGCCGCCGCTGTGGCTGCCATATAAATGTTTTTATTGTTGGGTAATATTACGATGTTGTCAGTTGGTAGATTTTCGAAAGCATGGATAATTTCCTGGGTGCTGGGATTCATCGTCTGCCCTCCCTCCACGATCGCAGCTACCCCCAGGCTGGCAAATACCCGCCCTAAACCGAGGCCCGGGACGACGGTTACGACTGCAATCTGGCCTGGCTCAACCGGCGCCAACGCTGGATGACCTTCTCCACAAGGATTCTCCAATTCAGCCATTTGAGCGAGCAGGTTTTCTATGGCAACTTTAGTAATGGTGCCGAGAGACATGGTGTAGTCAATCGGCTCATAGCGTTTTTCAGTGGGCACATGGATATGCAACCGGTACATTCCATCGCCTTCTCCCACCTGGATAGAAGTGCCAATCTGCTCGAGATCGCCATAAAAGGTCTCCAAATCTAGTGGAGACTTAGGGCGAAAATCGATTACAACCTCATAATCTTGACCGGGTTCTATTGTCTCGATAGCATTCTCGAGATTCAGAGAGGACAAAGGTTGGACGCTGAGTAGTGAAGTTTCCAGGGAAAGTCCATTGATGAAGCGTACCATACCTTCAAGGATAAAAAACAATCCTTTTCCACCCGAATCGACAACGCCGGCATCTTTTAATACCGGGAGAAGTTCAGGGGTTCTCTGGACTGATTCATTTGCAGCCGAAACTATATTTTCAAGGATCTGATAAGGTTCATCCGTTTCCTTAAGAGACAATTCTGCAGCCAGGGCAATATCCTTGGCAACGGTCAGGATTGTTCCTTCAACCGGTCTGACGACGCCTTTATACGCAGTATCCCGGGCAGTGCTCAAGGCGCTCACAAGGTCGGCGGCATTCAAAAATGGATTTGAGTCCAATGCACGGGCAAAGCCGCGCCACAATTGAGAAAGAATAACTCCAGAATTTCCACGCGCCCCCATTAAAGCGCCGTGGGCAACTGCATGCGCCATCTGACCCAGGTTTCGTTCCCCTGAATTTGAAATTTCATCGTAGGCTGCTTGCATGGTAAGCACCATGTTGGTGCCGGTATCTCCATCGGGTACCGGGAATACGTTAAGCGCGTTCACAATTTGTTGGTTTGTCCGCAGCCAGGTCAGGCTGGCTTCGACCAGCCTTTTTAAATCTTGACCGTCTATCGTTTTAATATGTAGCTTTTTCGATTGCTTTGATGGGTCGTCTGAAAACATTAATTTAGACTCCTCGCGAGAGCAGCAGGTAATTTAAATCCAGGCAGCCAGTTATTTTGCCTGGACCTTATGTTAGTCGGGATCGCTCACCCGCAGTCCATTGACGTGGACGTTGATCTCGTTGACTGGTGTTCCGAGAATTTTTTCGACGTTGTAACGCACTGAATTGCTGATGCTGTAGGCTACAGATTTAATCCGCGTACCGTATTCAATAACGATATACAAGTCAATATTGATTGCCTGTCCATCGTAGTTGACCTCAACCCCGTGCGTAGGATCATGTACCAGGACCTGGGCGATACCATCTGCGATATTTTTTGCCGCCAGACCGACAACGCCATAGGATTGTAAGGCTGCGTGGTAAGCAATACGAGCCACAGCTTTTTGAGACACATGGATGCTACCGATGGATGTTTTTTCGTCTGACATGTTCTCCTCGATTTTGGATAGAATCCCTGATTCATTAACATCTTTTCTTGTAAAGCGTTTCGCTTTGTGGTAAACTTATCCGGCTTCTGGCAGGGCGGTTTGGGTCTTGCAAGAGAAGCGATTGCCGCCGGCATGTAAGCATGGACTTATTGTAACTGAAAGGATTTTCAAGATGGCGAAGTGTGCACAATGTGGAAAAACCACGACCTTTGGTCGTAACCGCCCTTGGTCTAAGAAGGCTACGCCGCGAACTTTCCGCCCTAATCTGCAAACCATCACGGTTTATATGGATGGTCAGAAAGTGCGAAAAGTATTATGTACCAAGTGTATTCGCACGCTGGTAAAAACCAGCTAAGAAAACGATACGGAACCTCCAAACTCAGGAGATCACGGCGCTAGCCGTGATTTTCATTTAACAGCTTCGCGCTTGAAATGATAATCGGGCGTGGCTGAACTGACAAGGGTCTCTTCGTTAGAAGGGGGGATTGAGAGCGTAATAAACCCACAGGCAGAATGGAATTAATCCACCAACGGTTATCAAAGCCATGAGTGCCAGAATCCACGTCAGCCAATCGATTCCTGCGATAGAACTTGCTGAACGCCGTGAAAGATTAGCCGGAGCCGGGTTTATGGCTGCCGGCGCTGAAGCTTCAAGAGCGGGCTTTCGAGCTGGAACAGGCGCCGGGGGAGTCGATTCGGGTGGATCTTCAAGCTCAGAAAATCGGGCATGGTAGGTTGTAGCCGTGCCAGATTGTTCGGCGATGGTTATCAGGACTCTTCCCAACTGGTCTGCAGTGCGATAGCGTTGGGAAGGCTCCTTC
>JAJZSS010000222.1 GCA_021849525.1 Chloroflexota bacterium | reverse complement strand
GGGGCGATCCTCGGCACGGCTGAGCTGGTGGCCCTGGGCTGCATCCGCATCGCCCAGTGTGAAAAAGGTTTGGGCTGTCCTTTCGGGATCACCACCACCGACCCCGAACAGGCCAAACTGATCGATGCCGACCTGGGATTCCAGCAGATCGTCAATCTGTATACTTCCTGGCTGTGGCAGCTTTCCGGGATCCTGGAAATCCTGGGGATGCAATCGATCTCCGAGCTGCGCGGGCGGAGTGATCTGTTGGTGTATCTGGATTAGCCTGTCAGTTGGAAGTTAGCAAGGAGCAAGAATGAATAAACCATCCAATCTCGCGATCTGGGCGGGATTAATCACAGTTTATATCGTATGGGGCTCAACCTACCTGGCGATCCGTTTCGCCATCGAGACCATCCCCCCTTTCCTGATGGCGGGAGCGCGGTTTACCATTGCCGGTTTGATCCTGTATACCTGGCGGCGGTTGGCTGGCGATCCCAGACCCTGTCGCCGGGAATGGATCTCGGCGGGGATTGTGGGTCTGTTGCTGCTGCTGGTGGGCAATGGCGGTGTAACCTGGGCGGAGCAAACCGTCAATTCTGGGATTGTAGCTTTATTGATTGGCACGGTACCCCTGTGGGTGGTGCTGGTAGATGCTCTGCGTCCAGGGGGCAGGTGGCCCGGCTGGCAGGGAATGGCGGGAGTTCTGCTGGGTGTTGGGGGCATTTTTATCCTGGTCAATCCATGGGGGGCAGGTTCAAGCGTTCGCCTGGACCTGGTTAGCACAATTGTAGTCCTACTGGCAGCCGCTTCCTGGGCGATCGGCTCGGTTTATTCGCACAGCGCTCGCTTGCCAGCATCTCCTTTGATGGGCACCGGGCTGGAAATGCTGGTCGGGGGCGGGGCGCTGCTCCTCCTGGGTACATTTACCGGGGAGTGGTCGCAGCTCAGCTGGGCGGCGATCTCGACGAAATCGATTTTGGGTCTGGCTTACCTGATAGTCTTCGGCTCCCTGATTGGTTACGCCAGTTATACCTGGCTGCTGCGGGTGGCGCCAACCTCGCTGGTATCGACTTACGCCTATGTCAACCCCTTAATTGCGATTCTGATGGGAAATTTGCTGGCCCAGGAGCCGGTCACTCCCCAGGTAATTCTCGCTGCTACCGCAATTATTGGCGCGGTGGTCCTGATCAATCTTGCCCACGCCCCGCAAGCAAAACTGGAACCGGCGTTTGCGGTGGTCGAAACGAATTGTGATTGAAGTACGGAAAGATTTCGTGTAAAGCTGGAGGCGCTATGATTAAATTTGAGCCGGAGCGAATATTAAGCTCTCGCCGGGCATTGCTGAATGACCAGAGCCGGTCAACCCGTACTGAAGAAGCTGCCGAGGGCGGCTGTGGTGTGCTGGGTTTTGCCGCCAATACGCCTATCGCCGGGCGGCATGTTCTGGCAGCCTCGCGCCAGATGCACAACCGCGGCAATGGCAAGGGTGGTGGGATTGCCATGGTGGGGCTGGACCCGCAGCAGGCGCGGGTAGACGCCAGCACCCTGGAGAGCCACTATATGCTCCAGGTGGCATTACTGGACCCGAACAGCCGCCAGGAATTGGAATCCCAGTTTATAAAGCCTCAGTTTGAGATTGACCAGGCGTATTCCCTGGACCACATCGACGATTACCGCCAGATTGCCGGACTCGATGTCCAGCCCCCGGATGTATGGCGATATTTTGTCAGGGTCAAGCCGGGTAAGCTCGAGCAGTTTGGGCAGGCTCAAGGTCTGCTGGGGCAGCCTGGCAAACCGGACCTTGCGCCGCGCGCCCTGGAAGATGAGTTCGTCTACCAGAACAGCTATCGCCTGAACCAGCAGTTCTATGCCAGCCTGGGTGATAAACGGGCCTTTGTGGTCAGCCATGGGCGCAATCTTTCGGTGTTGAAGATCGTTGGATATGCCGAAGATGTGGTCGAATACTATCGCCTGGAGGATCAGACGGCGCATGTGTGGATCGCTCACCAGCGCTACCCGACCAAGGGCCGCGTCTGGCATCCCGGTGGCGCCCATCCCTTCATCGGCTTAAACGAAGCCCTGGTCCATAATGGAGACTTTGCCAACTATCATGCCGTCAGCGAGTACCTGCGTCAGCGTAATATCGGGCAGCTTTTCCTGACGGACACGGAAGTATCGGTCCAGCTGTTCGATTTATGGGATCGGGTTTATGGCTATCCTTTGGAGATCACCCTGGAAGCGATGGCGCCGACCAGCGAGCACGATTTCCAGATGCTGCCGCCTGAGCGCCAGAAGTTGTATCGGGCTGTACAGCGCACTCACATGCACGGCTCGCCAGACGGACCCTGGTTCTTTATCGTTGCTCGCTCCACCAGCCGGAACAAGAATGCAGAAAGCCAATCTGATTCTGAAGGGCGGCAGTATGAGCTTTTGGGAATCACGGATACCAGCATGCTGCGCCCCCAGGTATTTGCGATGTACGAAAACCAGCCGGGAGAGGGGGACGAAGCAGCCGGCCCGGTGCAGATCGGGCTGATTGCTTCCGAACGCCAGGCGATCAACGCCTGCCTGCGTTCGCTCTCTGCCGAGGACCAGCGCTTCCAGCCGGTTGCGGATCGCTACTGGGTGGCGCGGGGCGGCTCGCACACCGATGGCGGCGCGTTCCGCTTTATCGTTGGTGCAGCGCCCAGAGAGACAACCGGCTTCGCTGAAAAACAATTTCGCCTGAGCTGCACCAATAAATTTGGGACGCCCGTGACGATTGATACACAGCGGCGGCAGCTCGATCGCGGAAAGCTGGATCCGAGAAATGCAGTGCCTGAACTACGCCTGGACTGGTTGAATACCAGCCTGCATGCCTTTGATGATGGCGGGGCGAGGACCTTCTGGCAGTGGCTGGAGGCGCGCCTGCCTGAGCTGGACTGGGACGCGCTGGCCTGGGGGATGGAAGAGCTGGTGGATTTTGCCGGGCAGGGGGCGCAGGAGTGGGAATATGCGCGCCAGACCTTATCCTTGCTGCGTGACCGGCGGGCGGACCTGGGAGATAAGAAGCGGGCTTCACTGCTGGCATTGATCGACGCCCACCTGGGAAGGCTGTTTAACCTGGCTCCCCTGTGGGATGCTCCAGGGGATGGGACATTGCGCCGCCTGACCTGGGAAACCCGCAGCCACCTGGCAGGGCCAGAGATTATGGACAGCGGTGTCCAGCCGGTGTTGGTGATCGATGCTGCCGGTTTTCCACCCGAAGGTGAAGAGGCTGCGGCACGCTTTATTGTTCGGGCATATTCATTGGGCTGGAAGCGGATTGTCGCCTATAACTGGGCTGGTGGGCGGTTTGCAGCCTGCGGGTTAGGCCCGGAGAGTTTCGATTTGCGCCTCGACCTGTATGGCGATGTAGGCGATTACACGGCTTCTGGCCTGGATGGGGCTGAGGTCCATTTACATGGGGATGGCCAGGACCAACTGGGGCAGATCATGAAGCGGGGCAAGCTGGTGATCTATGGGGATACCGGCCAGACCTTCTTGTACGGCGCCAAGGGCGGCGAAATCTATGTCCTCGGCTCCGCGGCAGGCCGTCCGCTGATCAATGCGGTGGGCCGACCGCGGGCGGTGATCAATGGCACCTGCCTGGATTACCTGGCTGAGTCCTTTATGGCGGGCGATCCTCACCAGGGGGGTGGGTTCGTGATTTTGAATGGCGTCGCTTATGACGAAAGCGGTACTCTTATCGAGCTGGAGACGCCTTACCCCGGGGGCAACCTGTTCTCCCTGGCCTCTGGCGGCGCGATCTATCTGCGCGACCCGCACCACCGGGTCTCAGAAGACCAGCTCAATGGTGGGGCGTTCGGTGAGCTTTCGGCGGCAGACTGGCAGTTGATTGAGCCGTACTTGCAGGAAAATGAGCGTTTGTTCGGGATCGGCCTGGCAGATTTGCTCCGGGTCGGTGGTGAGGCCTGCCAGCCGGCCGACGTTTATCGCAAGGTAGTAGTGCGTGGGGCGGGTATCCTGCGCGAAACGAGCAATCGCTGAGCAGCACAGGATAAATCACATGAGGTTCAATCCATGGGAATTTTTCTGGGGATTGAACCTCGTTTTTATTTAAATAAACTGATTCAATGATCTACGATTTTTCTTTCCACAGTTGTGAAATCCGGATTATCTCGCCGGTATCCCATAAGCTCGCAAAAACATCTACAATTGCTGGATCATAGGAGATGCCCGAGCAATCCCGAATCTCTTGCATGGCATTTTCCGGGCTGCGCGCCGGGCTGTAAGGCCGGCTGGTGGTCATGGCGTCGAACGAATCGGCCACTGCCACAATCCGCGCCCCGGGTGGGATCGCTTCTCCAGCCAGACCATCCGGATAGCCTTGCCCATTCCAGCGCTCGTGATGGTAGCGGATGATCGGAACCGCTGGCGCAAGGTAGGGAATATCCTTGATCATTTCTGCCCCGCTGACCGGATGGCGTTTAATTTCTTGCCACTCCCAATCGGACAGAGGTGTTACCTTGAACAATATGTTTTCGGGGATATGGATTTTCCCGATATCATGCAGGATTGCCCCAAAACGCAGATGGTCCGGATTGTTCTCGGGCCAGCTCAACTTGCTGGCCATTGCCAGGGAATAGGCTGTTACCCGTTCGACATGGCCGCGCGTGTAGCGATCCCGCAGATCGATCGCATTCGCCAGCGCAGTAAGGCTGGCCTCATATGCCCGCTGGA
>JAJZSS010000221.1 GCA_021849525.1 Chloroflexota bacterium | reverse complement strand
GGTGATTGGGCCAGCACTTACCCGTATCACCGCTAAGTCGGGTCACAAGATCCTCATCCAAAAGCGGCGCTTGATGCAGCAGCTTTCGCTGCTCAATGGCGACGCCGTAAGATACGCCGAGGCTACCTTATTCTCGCGCTTCAACCGGGAGGGTAAACAGGTCCTTTACCAGGATCGTGGATGGGCGGCGCTGGGTGAGCTAAATTCAGCAGATTTCATCACCGGGCCGTTCACTCACGCCCCGGCCGAAGATCCAATCGATCGCATGCTGTACACCGATTTCGTAACTCGCCTGCCGGAGCATTCATTGATGCTCACCGACCGGATGACGATGGCGCATGGATTGGAAGCGCGCTCGCCATTTTTAGATCACGAGCTTGTTGAATATCTGGCAGCCTTCCCCAGCCGCTTAAAGATCCGCGGCCTGCGAACGAAAGTTATCCTGCGCAAGCTGGCCAGAAATTACTTACCCGAGCAGATTGTACAACGCCAAAAACAAGGCTTTATGTTTCCGATCGCATCCTGGTTTCGTGAAGAACTGTACCTGCTGCTCAGCCAGACTTTGCTGAATTCATTCTTTGTACGCGAAGGTCTATTCTCGAAAGAAGCAGTGCAGAGCCTGCTCGACGAACACCGCACCCGCCGCTTCGATCATCATGTACGGCTGTGGATGTTGCTGAACCTGGAGATCTGGCACCAGCTCTATATTGAAGAAGCCGGCATTGAGACCGTCATCACTCAGCTACACGCAGTCCTGTCCAGTTAATCCAGTACAGAGATTCGTCTGATATGCCTTCCCCCTTCGCTCATCTAACAGCCGGTTACATAGTCTCTCGCGTTTATGGTGATAAGCTGCAGCTGCGCGGCAAACCTAAACAAGCTGTACTGCTCAAAACTGCGCTCCTGGCCGGAATCTCCTTGCTGCCGGACCTTGACGCAGTCCCAGGCATATTACTGGGAGATATCGGGCGATTCCACAACAATGCCAGCCACAGCCTGCTCGCTGGCATTTTGGTAGCTCTGCTCACAGCCAGCCTGCTCTCTGAAAGGATAAGGGCTGCCTGGTTGCCCTGGTTTACAGCCAGTTTTTTCGCGTATGTCCTGCACGTCAGTATGGATATGTTTACTGGAGATCGAGGGGTGCTGCTTCTCTGGCCTGTACCGGTTCGCTTCACGTCCCCGGTGAAATTATTTTACGGAGTCCAGTGGGGTCTTGGTCTGTTCAGCCTCTGGCATCTATGGACAATTGTCAGTGAACTATTGTTTTTCCTGGTTATTTTCACGCTTGTGAGACTGTTTACTGCCCTAAAAACAAGGATCTTCCATCCCGTTGATAATTCAGGCAAAATCCCATGATCGTATTAGGTATTATCGACAGTAAACCTTCTGCGGCTGCAATCGTAAACGATGGAGAGATCATATCGGCGATTGCTGAAGAGCGTTTGTGCCGGATGAAAATGGCAGGCGGGATGCCTCGCCAGGCTATCTATAAAACGATGGCCGATTCTGGGATTACACCAGACGATGTAGATATTGTGGCGGTCGCCCAGCGGGTAAGTGTTTTTGAGCCAGAGCCAATACCCTGGAACGGCTGGTTTGATGAAAAGAAACCTGGAAAGCCTCGCCTGTACGAGCATGTTAGCTCCGCCCTGGCCCCATACACAGGTCGCTTCCCGATAGCCCGAAAAGCTCACCATAAGATCAAGTCTTTTCTTTCCCGGGATCGCCTGGGGAAAATCCAGCAGCTGTTGAGCCAGGAATACAAGATCCAGGCCCCAGTTCGTTTTTACGATCATCATTACTGCCACGCAACGGCTGCTTACTATACCAGTCATTATGACGAAGCGCTGGTAGTTACACTGGATGGAGGCGGAGATGGGCTGTCGGGAAGCATCTATGCTGGTAATAAAGGACGTTTGGAGCTGCTATCAACAGTAGACAGTTACAATTCCCTGGGAAATTTTTATTCGTATATTACTCACCTGTGTGGTTTTAAAGCTGAGAATCATGAGGGGAAGATTACCGGTTTAGCAGCCCTGGGGAAGCCTATTTATACTGACAGTCTGCGCCAGTTTGTCAATTATCAAGACCCCGGCCAGATCCAGTATCAAATACCCATGTACCATCGATCTGCAATTAACCAGATCGCCAGGCGGCTCCCGCTTGATTTCGATCGAGCTGATCTGGCTGCCAGCGCGCAACTTCTGCTGGAGGAGATCGGGATTGAGTTTATTCGCCATTGGCTGCGCCGGACCGGGTTACGTAAAGTTGCTGCGGCTGGAGGTGTCTTTGCCAATGTTAAATTCAACCAGAAAGTCCATGAATTAAACGAAGTTGAACACTATTTTGTCCATCCTGCCATGGATGACAGCGGGTTAAGCGTAGGCAGCGCTTTTGCAGCATTTGCCGACGAGCCGGATTTTGAACCTCAACGGTTAAGCCAGCGTCTCAAGAACGTATATTTTGGGCCATGTTACAGCGAAACTGAACTTGAACGGGCAATTCATGCCTCCGGTAGCCGGGCAGTTTATGACCCCAAGATCACCGAGACGATCGCCATTTTATTAGCTCAAGGATATGCTGTTGCGCGCTTTACTGGAAGAATGGAGTATGGCCCACGTGCACTGGGAAATCGCTCAATCCTGTACCAGACCACTGACGCTTCGGTCAATGATTGGCTGAACGATCATCTTCGCCGGACAGAATTTATGCCTTTTGCGCCCGCGACTTTGATGGAATACGCTGAGCAGTGTTATGAAAAGTTACAGGGAGCCGAAGACGCAGCCCGCTTTATGACAATTACTTTTCACTGCACCGGCAGGATGAAGGCTGAATCCCCCGGGGTCGTCCACGTGGATGGTACTGCCCGGCCGCAGTTGGTTGATCCAGAAACGGCGCCTGACTTTTACCAGATCTTGAGCGCTTACCACCGGTGGACCGGGATCCCATCTTTGATCAATACCAGTTTTAACATGCACGGCGAACCAATTGTGTGCTCGCCTGAAGACGCTCTGCGATCGTTCCAACAAGGGAAGCTGCCTTTCCTGGCAATCGAGAACTGGTTAGTCTCGAATATGGATGCAATCGCAGAGCAGGATAAGCACAGCATAGGTCGATTATCCGGGGAATGAAAATTAGCATGCAGCTCAAGCCACCAGCTCTCCAGGACAGGTTTTAGATGCGCATTGGAATCATGCTGCGGGACATCGATGAGAAAGGTGGGATCGGGGTCTACACGCGCAATATTGTTGAAGAGCTACTGCGGATCGATTGCAAAAACCAATCCATACTTTTTTATCAAAACCAGGCAAATCTGGGCAGTTACGCCAGGTATGAAAATGTGATCGAGAAGTATATTCCTGGAAAGAACAAGGCCTACTGGGACCAAATCGCTATCCCGCTTGCTTGCAAGAAGCAAAAGATCGAGCTGCTTTTCCATCCAAAATTCACTCTACCTTTATTGGCGCCGTGTAAAACAGTTATGACTGTTCATGGAGCAGACTGGTTTATCCCTGAGCAGGCCCAGTATTATCCACCGTTGGATGTTCGCTATGTCCGGTTGATGATGCCGCTTTACATAAAAAAAGCTTCTGCGGTGATTTCTGTATCACAGGAGACTACATACAATTACAGGCGCATCTTGAAGTTATCCCCGGGAAAGATGACAACCATCTATTTCGGACCTGCCAGGTATTTTAAGCCGGTCCGGGATCAGGCTGTGCTGCAAAAGGTAAGGAACCGGTACAACTTACCCGATAAATTTATCCTGACCCTGACCAAACGTCAGGGGAATGAACGGAAAAACCTGGGGATGATCCTTCGGGCATACACTCGTTATCACAACAGTGAACAAACGCCTCACAAACTGATCATCGGCGGCAAAGATTGCCACCTTTTTCGGGATGAATATTCGCTCCCACTGGATGGGTATGGGAGGGACATCCTGTTTCCCGGTTGGATTGAGCAAACAGATTTACCGGCTGTGATGAGTATGGCAAGCCTGTTTTTTTACCCGTCCAACTTAGAGGCTTTCCCAATCCCGATCACCGAAGCGATGGCTTGCGGAACGCCGATCCTGACCTCCACTGTGAATGGGCTGAAGGAAATCGCCGGGGATGCAGCGATCTGCGTGGATCCAACCGATACAGAAGCCAATGCAACGGCACTGGCCCAAATCTTGAACAACCCGGACATCCGCGCCAGGCTCTCACGGCAGGGACTGGAACGAGCGAGCTATTTCAGCTGGGATACCTGTGCCCTTAATACCCTCGCTCTGTTCGAAAAAGCGGCAGCTCCGTAAACATATGCTCGAGATCAACCCGCTTACCTCCTTTCCAGGCAGCATAGTGATTATCGCCCCGCATATGGATGATGAGACGCTGGCATGCGGTGGGTTGATCAGCCGCCTGCCTCACAAAGATCAAGTCCATATTATCTACGCTACCGATGGAATGAAATCACCAGCCCCGGTGATGCCCGGAGATTCCAACTTACCGGAATTAGGCGAAATCAGAATTAACGAATCTACAGCAGCTATGCAAGTACTGGGCATCCCGGCTGGTAACCTGCATTTTCTACGGTTGCCTGAAGCCCGGCTGGCGAGAAATCTTTCAATCCTGCGCGATTCACTCAGGCAGCTCATCAGCCAGATTCGTCCAGATTTTATTTTTATTCCATTTCGCTTCGATCGCCACCCGGATCACCT
>JAJZSS010000220.1 GCA_021849525.1 Chloroflexota bacterium | reverse complement strand
GAACAGAATACCACCTAACACCAGCAGTGAGTTCATCTGGCTGTAAACGCTTGACTGCGGGATTTCCGCCAGCCAGCCTGCCTGCAATTCGGGTAGCCAGGTGTAGGCGGCAATCACCTGCTCGTCTCGGAATGAAACCAGCTCGTTAACGCCGCTTTTCTCAGGCTGTGGAGCGAGATATTCCAGGAAAAAATTTAGCTCCGAGCTGGGGGTGTACTGGATGAGCTTATCGAAACTATCTGGATAGGGATTAACTCCGAAATAGACTCCATCTGCCGGAACCAGATAATTGCTCTTGGCGAAAAATGCCGACCGACCCATAAAATCGCGAATGACTGTTGGCTCGCTGATACCGACAATCGTAGCTACCAGCTCCTCGTTCTCATTCAGATAAGGAATCGTCGTCAGAATAACCAGGTTTTGTTGATAGAGTGGGCCGAAATCAAAAACTGCCCGGCTGTTAGCCTGCCTGGAGAGCGCAGAAGATCCACCGATAGAACCGAGTTTCAGCCCTTCCCAGCTGCGTTTGGTTGAAATGTGGATCACTCCATCGGTTTTAACGACGATGAACTGGCTGAAATAAGGCCTGGGTTGGTTGACAATTTGAAGCTGATCGAAGAATTGATTGCGCGCTGCGATGTATTCTGGCTGGCTGCGGTCAGGGATGGCAAGCGCGGCATGGAGCGCCTGGATACTAACGCCATCGACGACCGCTCGGGTTAACAGCTGGCGCCCGGCAGCGACCTCTTCGCTCATCCGCTGCCCTTGCACCTCAGCAACGACAGTCATTAACGAAAAGATTTGTTCGCGTAACAATCCCCGCGTCTGCAGATACGTGGTACCACCTACCAGGAACAAAGGTACCAACGTGATCAGGAGCAAAATCAGCAGGGTGCTGCGTGCCAATCGCCCACGAAATTGCCTTTCAGCAGATGGTTTACTGCCAGGCATGCAAATCTCTCCTCATCGATGCAGGTCTATCTGGAAGATTATCGATCACCAGATCGGGATTGGGATGGTTTAATTTCATTTCTGCAAGCGCTTTTCACAACTCGTTCAGTTCCCAGACAGGTTCACCCATAAATATTCGCCGGATCTGATCTGGGAAACGATCCGGATCGAGTGGTTTACCAATAAACCCATCAAATTTTGCCTCTTTTGCCCGGCGCATTTCTTCTTGAGAGGCTTCAGCGGTGACAGCAACAACCAGGCTGTTTTTCAAACTTTCTGAGCTGCGGATTTTACGGAGTGCTGAATATCCATCTTCATAAGGCAGGCGAATATCCATCAGGATTAATTCCAGGCGTGGCAGTGTATCCGCATATTCCACAACCTCATAGCCGGAAGTCTTCCACTCACAGTGTACGCCCATGAATCCCAGCATGCGGGCGATGAGGACAAAATTTGCGACATTATCCTCGACTACCAGAACGGTTTTATTGATGGGTGCTTGTGAGTGCAGAGGAGCTTCCACGTCCATTTCTCCTGTTGATTTTCATCCTTGGTGCAGCGGCTCGGTTTATTATCGGGGATGTATCATAAATATCGCCGAATTTGCTCTGGCAAGCTATCGACATCGATGGGCTTTTGGATATAGCCATCGCAGCCGGCTTCGAGCGTTTTTTCTCGGTCCCCACGCATTACATTGGCGGTGACCGCGATGATTGGGATGGTGTTCATTCCAGGTATGGCTTTGATGTGGGTGGTCAATGAATATCCATCCATATCAGGCATATTGATATCCATCAAGATCAAATCTGGTGAAGATGCTGCCAGGATCCTCATGGCGTCAGCCGCATCGCTGGCTTCATGAACGATAAACCCCTCTGCCTGTAATACCCGCCTGACAAGGATGCGGTTATCCAGATTGTCTTCTACGTATAAAATGGTTACAGGAGCAGTCATCCCAGGGTCCCAGCATACATAATCCATCTAAAAAAATTATATTTCTCGTATACTATACAATAGATTATGTAGATTTCCAGGAGTTTCATTTTACAGTTTTGTTAGAATCAAAAAAGCCTGCCGGTTATGGCAAGCTTCTTGTGTAAGCGGGCAGTGGGACTCGAACCCACGACATTCACCTTGGGAAGGTGACGTTCTACCACTGAACTATGCCCGCAAGTGCGTGAATTCTACCGCGGGTATTCCTGCTCGTCAAGTTTCACCCTGTTGATTTTTACCAGGGTCAATCGAATAAAAAGTTTCAAGATTGGAGATGTTATAATAATTTTCGAGATCACAAACGCTTTGATCCTATCAATCCAGAGAATTTTTTCCTCCTATGCCAGATAGTTTAGAACTCAGTGAACGCGAGCGCGAAATCTTACGCCTGGTCGCCACAGGAGCCAGTAATAAGGAGATCGCACAGGTATTATTTATTAGCGCCAATACCGTAAAGGTTCATCTGCGAAACATCTTTGCGAAAATTGGCGCTTCCTCGCGCACTGAGGCAGCCATGTATGCAGCCAACATTGGATTGGTGGATGGGATTGCACCGGTCAAAGACGATGAAATTATCGAAGAGCCGGCCGATTCGTTGATTGAAGCGCCAACCCGGGTCGAAGAAGTGTTCCCGGTTCCGGAAATCGTACCGGGCCCGAAGTTATCTCCTTTGTGGCTGGTTGTGATCGGGCTGCTCATCCTGGCTTTAGTGATTGGCGTTCCGAGATTGCTTAATCCCGGCGGCTCAATAGAGCGGACGCCTGCCGCTCAGGATCCTGCGATCAACCAGGATACTATTCGCTGGCAGACCAAAGCTCCGCTCCCGGTAGCACGTGCCGGTCTGGCGCTGGCGGTTGCTGAAGATCGCATTTACGCCATCGGCGGGGAGGCGGTCCATGGCATCGTCGGGGATGTTGCGTTATACGATCCGGCGACGGATACCTGGGAAGACGCATTTACCAAGCCAACCCCTGTGACCGAAATTCAGGCCGCCGTTCTGGGAGGTCGCATCTATGTACCCGGGGGAAAAACATCGAATGGCAGTATCAGTGATAGTTTAGAAATCTACGATCCGCGCGCCGACCGCTGGTCGACCGGTGCATCTTTGCCGGCTCCACGCAGCGCCTATGGATTGGTCGCATTTGAAGGCAACCTTTATCTGTTTGGTGGCTGGGATGGCGAAAAGTTCGTCTCGACTGTCTATGAGTACGATCCGGAGCAAGATCGCTGGACCACGCGCCCGGATCTGCCAGATCCGCTGGGATATGCTGGCGCAGTCGTCGCCAACGGTCGGATATTTCTCCTGGGTGGCTTTGACGGAAAACGAGCCCTGGTGGATACCTACCAGTATTTGCCAGAAGTGACGGAAGATGGAGGAGAAGCCTGGCAAAAATTAAAACCCTTACCTCAAGGACGCTATGCCATGGGTGTGACCAGCGTGGCAGATATTATCTATGTAGTTGGCGGCATCAGCGACCAGGCAGAGCTGCCGTATCTTGAATATTTTCTGCCTGTGGACCAGTGGATTCCCTTCAATCCCGGCGAAGAACTGGTCTGGTCGAATGGGGGAATGACGATTCTGGGTACCGATTTACACATTTTAGGCGGGATGGAAAATGATACGCGGCTGGATCAGCATCTCTCCTTCCGTGCCCTGTACGTGATCAATATGCCGGTAGTGCGCTGAGAAGGTTTGGTAATGCCAATTCGTCGCTGTGAACCGGTATATAATACATAGATTGATAAAACATCAAGGAGATCGTGTGATGAAAACATTTTCTAAGACCACGCTTATTTTTGTGTTGTTATTCGGACAATCAGCCTGCTCGATTTCGTTGAGCCCTTCGGGAGATGCAACCGCCATCGAGACGGCTGAAGCGACGGAGATCCCCTCCCCAAAGTCCAATGAGGGTATACTGATTGGGACACTGATCGCACCTAGCGATTCGCCGAATCCTGGGCAACCGTATGCGGATATTCGGATTTACTTAGGAACACTGTTAATCGCCGATGACGGTAAAACTACCTTAGCCAGAGTGAACGACTTAACATCTCCCCAAACGTTTACAGATGCAACTGGTCATTTTGTTTTTACAGGACTTGAACCAGCTGAATACATAATTACGGTCCAGGTACCCCCGAATGGCCTGGTGAAATTAAACGAGCCAGGAACAGGGCGAGATCAAGTAATCAAAGTTGAAGGAGGGAAAATTACCGATATTGGTACCCAGGAGCATGATTTACCCTGGTTTTTCACACCAGTACCGTAATCTTGAAATTATGGACTTATATTTTCCTTGAAAGATCTGCTTAAGAAAGATCCACACAGAACCAGATATAATTCTAGAACAAAATCTCTGTCTAATAAAAAACGAGCTACCTTTTGAGGGTAGCTCGTTTTTAGTAGTGAATTCAAGGATCCTTATTCGGTACGGTCGAAGCTTACACCTTCGTACACAAGAAATTCATCGAGTGCCCCACCGGAATTAAGCTCATTCACCATGCCAACCAGTGATGCGGCATTGTCTGGGCCTTCACATGTACCGGCGCCCACAAATCGATCTGCCATTTCATTCAAGAGTCGCTGGTTCCATCCCGCTCCTGGTGCGAGATCTATTGGAGGACTGAAAGTCTTTTCCACGATTGCACCACTCCGATCGGTACCTTTGACAGTACAATAGTTTTCGAGACTATCCCATTCAACCACTCTGGCATCTCTCTATTGAAGTATTATATCAAGAGATATAGTATAATGCAATTATTGAC
>JAJZSS010000219.1 GCA_021849525.1 Chloroflexota bacterium | reverse complement strand
GATTACTACCCCCACAGATACGGCCACCCCCACCGCCACCCTGCCTCCCGGCAGCGCCGGCTTTGCCCTGCAGTTCGACGGCAGCAACGATTACGTCCGCCTGCCCCAGACCGCGGCCATCTTCAGCCCCGGCTGGGAGAGCACCAAAACCGTCGAGATGTGGATCCTCCCTGAAGGCGCCGCCCCGATCTGCCAGTATCCCAACCCCGCCTGGTGTGACGCCGTCTTCGGCGATCGCCCCCGCTGGTGGGGTATCGCCCGCGGCGTGATCAATGGCCTCGATCGCCTGTGGGTCTGGAACCTGGATGGCGCGACCATGGATCAGATCCCGGTTGAATACACCCCCGGTCAATGGGTCCACATCGCCCTCGTTCACAGCAATGGCACCCTGCGCGCGTTCAAGAACGGCGTCGAAGTCGGCAGCGTCGCCAGCGGTCCTACCCAGCAGCCCACCGTCGGCTCGCCCCCCGTCCTCCAGCTGGCCGGCGTCATCAACAGCTCCACCCGCAACTTCACCTTCCAGGGTCAGCTTGATGAAGTCCGCCTGTGGAACTCCGAACGCTCGGCTGCTGACCTGGCGGCCTTCCGCTTCCAGGAGCTCGCCGGCAGCGAACCCGGCCTGGCCGCTTACTACAAAATGTCCAATGGCAGCGGTCTCGTCCTAACCGACGACAGCCTCAACAGCTCGGATGGCACCCTCCTCGACGGCGGCGGGATCGTTCCCCCGGATGGCTCCTACCCCCTATGGGTGATCTCCGGAGCGTTCAATCCATAAGCGAGCAGACGCGTTAAAATAACAAATCGAGGGTTGTCCTTTGATCGTGGACAACCCTCGATTCATATACTTGATTTCGTTTGGAAGGGATTCAACGAGAAAGCAAATAAATCCCTTTCCAGCTCTCTACCGCTTCTCCATGTTGTTTGCCCCAAAAAACTCTCAGTCCCCAAACGCTGCGATGGACTGCCTTTGACAGACATCCTTCTCAGTTGGCTCTCTGTGATAAAAAAACCGGAAATTTAGCCTAACGCAACATCCAAAACCATCATCACTGCAAATCCCAGCATCGTGCTGATCGTCGCCAGATCGGTATTTTGAGCCAGCTGGGCTTCAGGGATTAACTCTTCTACCACCACAAAGATCATCGCCCCGGCAGCAAAGGCCAGAGCATAAGGTAGAAGTGGTTGGACGAAAACGACCGCCATTGCGCCGATTACCCCGGCGATCGGCTCAACCATCCCGGACATCTGCCCATACCAAAAACTCTTAAACGGGGATAGTTTCTCGCGGCGCAATGGCATGGAGACTGCCAGTCCTTCGGGAAAATTTTGGATGCCAATACCCAACGCCAGTGCGGTTGCCCCCGCTATCGAGGCGGTTGGGTAACCTGCTGCCGCAGCGCCAAAGGCTACCCCGACTGCCAGACCTTCGGGAAAATTATGCATCGTAATCGCCAGTACCAATAATAAGCTTTTCTGCCAGCTGGTTTTGATCCCTTCAGCGCTTTCAGTCGGAAATCCAAGGTGTAAATGCGGAAGGATGCGATCGATACCCAACAATACCATACCGCCCGATACAAACCCTATCGCAGCAGGGATCCAACCGGAGGTTCCATTACTTTCTGCAATCTCGATGGCAGGTGATAGTAAAGACCAAAAGCTGGCCGCAATCATCACGCCTGCCGCGAAACCCAGCATCCCATCCAGGACTTTACGATTGAAATCACGAAATAAAAACACCATTGCTGCACCCAGTGCAGTCAGGAACCAGGTAAAACAAGTAGCAATAAGGGCTTGAGTAACTGGGGGTTGGGCAAGAAACCATTCCATGTTAGCGGAGATCCTTTCACTGGAAATATAGAAAAATGATTTCAAACTGCATTTTGAGTTTGATTTTAATCGATAGAATTGTCTTAGGTATCCCCTTCCAGTAGATAGCTTACGGAGGATTGGTTAACGAACTGCTTGGAGTAATAATAACACCCCCATGCCTACACCGATGGTCAGCAGTGTATTTCGAGTACGCCAGGCAACAAGGACTGCCACCATCCCGGCAATCAGCCGGTTATTATCCAGGCTAAGATTTACCTGCCCGTTAACCACCAACAACTCGGGGAAAACGATCGCGCTGAGCACAGCTGGCGGCACCAGACGCAAGCTATTTCGCAGCCATTCTGGAAACTCAATTTTGTCCATTAAATAGATAAAGGATAGCCGCATAGCAAAAGTCAGCACACCTCCCAGCAGGATAATCAGCCAGATATTCATCGTGATCGCTCGCTCCACATCCCCGCGGCGATCCCTACCAGAGAAGCCAGTACCAGCCCCAGCTTATAGGGCATTGAATACGCCAGAATGGCGGTCACGCCCGCAGCCAGGGCGGCCACCAGACCTGGGCGATCCCGAATCGCCGGCATTGCCAGAGCAATAAATGTCAGGGCAATGGTGAAGTCGAGCGACCACTGGGTGGGGATCACGGCTCCCAGCAGAATGCCTGCGGCTGTGCTCAGCTGCCACGCTGACCATAAAGTAATTCCCGCACCCAATAAAACCATATGCCGGTAAGAGGCGTTTTTATGTTCTGTGAAGTTGATAATGGTCACTGCATAGGCTTCATCGGTCAAGAGATAGGCCAGAAGCAGCTTCCAACGTAAGGGGGTCTGTTTCAGATACGGGGCGACTGAAGCTGAATACAGCATATGGCGCAGGTTCAGGAGAAAGATCGTCAGGATAATAATAAAACCCGGTGTGGCTGTGCGCACCAATTCTACCGTGAGGATTTGCGCCGAGCCGGCAAACAACAAGCTAGACATCGCTTGCGCTGCAATCGGGGTCAGGCCAGCCTCCAGAGCCAGCATTCCATAAATCATGCCGAAGGGAATGACGCCCAGGAGCAAGGGCAGCTCGGCCCTCACCCCTGCCCATAATTGGGAAGTGGGCGAAGTTTGGATTGATATCTCGGTGATTTGCACTTTTTCGGACATCAAAATTAGACCTGAATTATTTTCGAGACCAGAATAGGCCAAAGAATATCACAAAATTATGACGAAGCAGCCCGAATTTTTTCAAAAATATACTAATATCTGTTCAAAAGACCATCCAGGGTAAAATAATCTTATGCTGAACGTCGCCATAATTACCTTGAATTGGAACAGACCTGCTGACACACTCGAATTTTTAGAATCCGCCTCCCGGCAAACCCTGAAGGGTTCTCAGCTCGTGGTGGTGGATAACGGATCGAGTGATGATTCTATAAACCAGTTCAGCACTCACTTCCCACAGGCAGAGCTCCTGGTGAACAATGCCAACCTGGGGTTTGCGCGAGGGATGAACACCGGCATTCGCCAGGCTCTAAATAAGGGCGCCGATTATCTGTTTATTGCCAATAACGACACTTTTCTGGCGCCCAATCTCCTGGAACGCTTAATGGATCAGGCACAACAAACCCGGGCAAGCATTATCGCACCGGTCATCTTTTATGCCAGCCAGCCCCAACAAATCTGGTCCGCTGGCGCTGGCCGTAATCCTCTCACCCTTGAAGTGATAGATTCCTGGCGAGATCAACCAGGCTCCAGCCTGGGCAGCACTCCGTATCCGGTTGATTTTATTACCGCCTGTGGAATGCTGGTTGAGCGTTCCTGTTTCGAAGCAGTTGGCTTATTCGATGAACGCTTTTTTATGTATTACGAGGATTCCGATTTCAGTCTGCGAGTGCGTCAGTCCGGGCGCCAGATTCTGGTAGATCCCCTGGCGCATATGTGGCACAAAGTAGCCACCAGCAGCGGTGGCAGCAACGCCCCCAGTGAGCGCTACTGGATGGCGCGCAGCAGTTTGATCTTTTTTCGCAAACATGCCCATCCCAGCCAGTGGTTGATCATCGGTCTGTTTCGCATGGGGAGTGCCATTAAAACAACTCTCAGCCTGCTATCCCAGGGCAAAACGGATGCTCTGCGCGCCTATTGGCGAGGCCTGAGGGATGGCTGGAAATCTGAGCAAAACCCCTGAAATCCCATTCTGCGTTTGGCAATATCTTAACCGCATCATCCTTATTTCTTAACAGTCAGAATGCTAAAATATTATCGCCTGTTTGATTCAGGCATATCGGACAGCTATCAGTCACTACCGCTTTCGGGCAGGACCCCTATTGGACGATTTTCACAGAAGTACCTGACATGAAACGAAAATTCAACTTCCCCGTCATCGCCGTTATCCTTGCCCTTGCTGCCAGCAATCTGAGCTGCACTGCAACTGGGATTAAGATAAATACCGCCACGCCACATCTGGAAACATCTCAGACCGGTGAGAACATCCCGACTGTGGTGGCTCAGGCGACTGCTGAACAGGCGCAGAATCTTCCTGCCGGCCCACCAACTGCCGGGTCAACTCCTGAAGAAGCCGCGGCTGGGGCAACCACAGCAAAAACTCCCATAACCGCGACTTCTGAAAGCAGTTCGACGGTTCTCAAGCCATGCGCAGAGAAGGTCTGTATTCAAGACATTCCGAGCCTACTCCGTCGCCCGGTTGGCGGGGAGGGTCGTGTCACCGTCGACCCATCGTATCGCTTTGGCGAGTTTCGAAAAAATAGCCGCTATCCCAATCCAGGTGTTGAGTTCCTGAATTCAACGGGCACGCCAGTGGTTGCAGCAGCGGCCGGCAAGGTGCTGGTTGCAGGCACCGATAACCAGATTGCCTACGCCCGAAATTTAAACCAGTATGGAAATTTAATCGTTCTG
>JAJZSS010000218.1 GCA_021849525.1 Chloroflexota bacterium | reverse complement strand
CTGCTCCTGATCGCGATCCTGGCTTCGGGTTTTGGAAGGCAGATGCTTACCAGCGGGCAGGTCGATCCAGTCTTGCGGCCCATCCTCGGTAATTTGAGCTTGAGTGAGGCCTTGAGCACGATTTTAGTTGCGCGCCTGACCAATCCCTGGCTATTCGTATTGGTCACCGGTTTGATTGGCCTGATCATCGCCACCCTGGCTCACTGGATCAAGCGCCAGAACCAGACCGACTTAATTCCAGACCAGCACCCTATGGTATGGCGGAGTGAAGCATTCGTCCTGGTGATGATCTTCACCGGGCTGGCCTTGATTTTTTCGGTGGAATTCGTTTATCTGCGTGATACCTTTATGGCGCGCATGAACACGGTATTCAAGTTCTATTATCAAGGCTGGATCTTGCTGGCGCTCTCTGCCGCCTATGGTTTGTGGTGGATCAGCCAGCATGGAGAAGAAATATTCAGAAGGTTGGGATTAATTCTCGTCCAGGGGGTTACCCTGCTGCTGATTGCTGCCGGCCTGGTATATCCAGTCTTCGCCAGCTACAGCCGCGTGGCTGGTTTTCGCCATACCCCGAACCTGGATGGCGCGAGCGCGCTGAGAGCTTACAACCCTGACGACTGGGCGGCAATCGATTGGCTAAACCAGCAGGTCCAGCAGAGATTGGCGGCAGGTGAGACTCAACTACCGGTGATCCTGGAAGCACCGGGTAAGTCTTATAATTATGAAGGCCGGATCAGTGCATTCAGCGGCGCGCCGGCGCTCCTGGGATGGTCCCTGCACGAAAGCCAGTGGCGAGGCAATTATGACGAGCAAGGAAAACGCGAGCCCGATATTGACACGATCTATACCTCTGGCGATACCTTCATCACCCTGGAGCTGCTGCACAAGTGGGATATCGACTATGTGATTCTGGGCGGCGCAGAGATGCAGTATATCCAGCAGCTTTGTGAAGGCACCAACCGGGCCTGTAATCTGAGCCGTTCGATCAACAAGTTCGAGACAATGTTCCAGCCAGTCTTCCAACAAGGCAACACCACGATCTTCGCAGTACCTTGATCCCTGGTAGAATCCGAGACAAACCACGACTAGAGACCCAGGTGAGAATGGATTTAGGCAAAATCAAGCTCGAGCATGTTTTGTTTTTCACTGCCGTAAGTGCGGCGATTTTTGTGCGCTTCTTGAACCTGGGCGGGGCACCATTAAATGATTCAGAGGCCCGCCTGGCTCTGGATGCATGGCAGCTTGCCCAGGGATTAAAAGGGATTGGCGAATTTCATCCCGCGCCCTACCCTGGATCCATCCTCATCACCGGGTTGTTGTTCAGCCTGCTGGAGCCGACAAATTTCCTGGCACGCCTGCTGCCAGCCCTGGCAGGAGTTGCCCTGCTCCTGGTCCCAATCGTGCTGCGTGATCTCCTGGGCAAACCTGCAGCCATCTTGCTGGCATTTGGGTTGGCGTTAGATCCGGGCTTGGTGGTCGCCTCCAGGCTGGCATCGGGTCCGATGTTGGCTGTTACCTTCGGGCTGCTGGCGGTCATTTGCTGGCAGCACAGCCGGCCGCGGCTGGCTGGATTTATGGCTGCACTGCTGCTTCTTTCTGGCTCGCAGGCGATTCAGGGAATCCTGATTGGTGCCGCAACATTGCTTCTACTGCGTCTCGTCCCACCGGGATCTGAGGCAGGCTCTCAGCAATTCACAACAAAACCTTCTATCCACAGCGCCCTCAAGCAAGCCCTTGCTGTGATGGGTATCACCCTGGCAGTCGCAGGTACACTCTTTCTGCAAATTCCTCAGGGATTTGCAGCCATGGCAGACTCCTTTCTGACTTATTTTAGCGGATGGACCACCAATCCCACCATGCCTGCCGGGCGGATGGCAGCAGCCCTGGCGATCTACCAGCCTGTGGCCCTGATCTTCACGCTGGTCAGAATCGGCCGGACGCTGGTTCAACGCCGGATCGATTATTTAGAACTGCTGCTGATTTTCTGGACCGGGATTGCTTTGCTGCATGGCTTACTTTACCCAAATCGCCAGACCCTGGACCTGGTCTGGGTCCTGGTCCCGATGTGGGTGCTGGCTGCACGGGAGCTGGATCGCCAGTTCGAGCCTGGCGGAAAACACCTGGCTGCCTATGGACAGGCATTGTTAATCATTCTATTAGCTGGCTTACTCTGGTTCAATCTTGCCGGACTCAGCCGGTCGGATCCACAGATCAATAACAACCTGGCGCGTTTGCTACTGATGGCCGGAGTTATTCTCCTGGCAGTTATCAGCACGATTCTGGTCTCCGTGGGTTGGAGCTGGGGCAGCGGGAAATACGGGCTGGTCCTGGGCATCGCAGGCGCTGGAAGTCTGTATCTGATCAGCGTTTTATGGGGCAGCACTCAGGTGCGGGCGAACGCGCCTGTGGAATTATGGTACAGCAGCCAGGCTGGCGAACAGGCGGAATTGCTCGCAAAAACTGCGCGTGATCTATCCGTCTGGACAACAGGCTTCCCGGACCAGGTGGACATTGTGGTCAATGGTGATTCGCCCTCCATCCACTGGGTATTACGCAATTTTAAGCATTTAAAGACCGTCAAAACACTCCCAACCGAGGAGCTGCCCTCAATCCTGATTACGCAGCAAACGGAACAACCCCCGGCATTGACCGCGGCTTACCGCGGGCAGGATTTTACCTGGTGGGTACAGCCGGGATGGGTGAACGCTCTCCCAGAGAATTTTGCGGGCTGGATCACCTTCCGTCAAGCACCGCTAAATCAGGAGTCGATTATCCTATGGGCACGTTCAGACATGTTTCCTGGCGGCGAAGTCGGGGTTAGCCCTCCTCTCCAGCCCTGATCGATCCTGATGTTAGAGTGGATATCACGATTAATACTGGTTCACAGCCACTCAGACTTCTATCCCAAAATCGGAAAATAAAACGATGTCAAAAATTGGAATTATTGCAATCGACGGCCCAGCAGCATCTGGAAAATCTACGCTGGGAAAAAAATTGGCCGATGCACTGGGCTACTTATTCTTTGATACCGGTGTGATGTATCGCGCCATTACCTGGCTTGCCTTAGATAGAGGCCTGGATCTGGCGGATGAGGCTGCGATCACGCGGCTGGCTGAACAAGCGGATATCGACCTCCGCCCACCCAGCCAGGCAGATGGGCGCAGCTCGGACATCCTGGCAGATGGCGAGGACATCACCTGGGATATCCGTGCGCCAGAAGTGGACGCCAACGTCTCCAGGGTATCGGCTTACCCAGGAGTACGGCGCGCCCTCGGCGTCCAGCAGCGGCGGATTGGATTGCGCGGCAAGGTAGTGATGGTCGGACGGGATGTTGGCACGGTCGTACTGCCTGAAGCCCAGTTAAAAATCTACCTGGACGCATCCGTCGAGGAACGCGCCAGCCGGCGTTACCAGGAACTTACCGACCGGGGAGAGCCTGCCGATTACGGCGAAATCCTCAGCGCGATGCAACGGCGAGATTTCATCGATTCCAATCGTGCGGTCGCCCCGTTACGGCCGGCCGAGGATGCGATCCTCCTCAACTCGGATGCCCTGGACGCAGAAGAAGTACTGGCGGAAGTAATTCACATGGTGAAAGATCCTGATGGAACAGTCTGAAGCAGGAAACCCCAACCAGGGATCAGCTCAGGACCCGTTCCACTTGCCTCTGCATACCCGCCTGACGCGCTGGATCATGCGCCTTTTCTTTCGAGCTTTCTTCAGGCTGTTGATGAAAGTAAAACTCAGCGGTCTGGAAAATATACCTGAACAGGGCCCATATCTCATCGCCATCAACCATGTCTCCTTATATGATCCACCGTTCAGCCTGGCATTCTGGCCGGTAGCCCCCGAGGCTGCCGGAGCTGTGGATTTATGGGACAAACCCGGCATCTCTCAGCTGGCCAGTTTATACGGCGGTATCCCGGTGCATCGCGGCCAGTACGACCGCAAGCTGATCGACACCCTGGTAAAAGCCCTGGCTGCCGGTCGCCCGGTGTTGATCGCTCCCGAAGGAACACGCTCGCACGCGCCGGGAATGCAGCGTGCAATGCCCGGAATCGTATTTGTGACCGACCGGTCCAGAGTCCCGGTGATTCCGGTTGGGATCGTTGGCACGACCGATGATTTATTGCACAATGCCTTGCATTTCAAACGACCCGAGGTTGAAATGCGGGTTGGGAAGCCTTTACAACTTAATCCATTGGAAGGGCGCGGCGAACAACGGAGGCAGTTGCGCCAGGCGCAGGTGGATGAGATCATGCTAAAAATTGCAGAAGTGCTGCCACCTAAATACCGGGGAGTATATGGTAAAGAATTCCACTACAGAGGCGAAACCCAGAACGACCAGAATCCGGTCTGAACTAACCCGCCTGCCCGAGCTCGACTCGAAGCGGCTCCGCTTCCGCAGGATGGCAAGGAGGTTTCTCCGCGGGCTTGTCCGGTTGACGACTCGTTTAACGGTCCAGGGATTGGAGAATATTCCAGCCCAGGGTCCCTTATTAATGGTATCAAATCACCTTGGAGATGCCGATGCACTGATCGGACTGGCGGTTTCACCTCGCCCGGTTGAATTGATTGCCAAAATCGAGCTGGTTGATATGCGGATCGTGGGGCAGCTGATGGAATCCTACGGCGTGATCTGGATCCATCGCGGCCAGCCTGACCGGTACGCCTTGCGCGCCGCTATGGACGGTTTGCGAACCGGGCGGGTAATAGGAATAGCCCCCGAAGGG
>JAJZSS010000217.1 GCA_021849525.1 Chloroflexota bacterium | reverse complement strand
ACCAGGCTGGGTTGCGCTGGTGATTTCCAGAGGAATGGTTGGCACGCCCAGTATCTGGCTGATAAATTCATTGCGCGCCTGGCTGGCTTCCGAGTCAGGGAAGCCGAGGAGAAGGTGAAGGATGCGCCCATTTCGCCCGCCGGCCTCATTGACGAAGCGATTGAGCAAGGTGCTGGCGCTCCATGAATCCGACAGGGTGCTGAGTAAATATAACGAACCGGCATCGGCAGGCAGGCTGAGGGTTTCAAAGCGCCGCTCGATGAGGTCTGGAGCTCGATTCTGGCTGAATGACCGGGTTTTCAGATCGTAGCTCGTTTCTCCGGCAGTCAGGGCATGCACCAGCACATTTCGCAGGCTGAGGTAATTGAGCCCACCCCGATACTGGGCCGATTCGGCGGCATGGTAGGTGATTCCATCCACGATCAGGGCTGTTTGCTCGCCATAGACCCGAGTAAGCTCAGTTCCCTGGAGATTGATCCCGGTATAGCGGTCAACGCCCAAACCCTGGTTGGTCGATTCGGGATCTGCCAGGGCGTTGAGCAGCAGACCCAGGCGGCCAGCGTAAAAGATATCGCTTTGTAAAATGGCATCGGTCAGGCCGTAGCCCATGCCACGGGGTCCGGGTAGTGCCTGAAGGTCGATCGCACCAAAGGCGAGGGCATTTTCGGGGGAGAAGTCAACCTGGTAGCCTGCCAGGAGCTGGAAAGATTGGATATCCATGCCGGTCCCGGAGCCCGCGATCATTACGCCGCGGTTATACGCGTCGCCGATGGCGCGTTCCAGAGGTGTGTTGTTGAGATTGCGCATAGCCACCCCCGGACTATCTGTACCGCCCAGAAAATAAATGGCGCTCAAATCGTCGGTGATTGCAGTCAGATTATTGGTGCTGATGGCATCGGTGCGCATAAAGACCGGCAGAACGCTTGCCTGGCAGGGGAGGAATTGCGCTGCATCAAACGACTGGCAGGCTGATTCCAGAGCGTCACTTTGCTGCTCAGCATATGCAAGCAGGTTTTGGCGTTCGGTGGCTGAGAGAGAATATGGGTTGGAAATTAACAGGGTGGGAACGACCAGGATCTTGACTTCGGACTGGCCAAGCTGGCGTGCTCGCTCCTGGGCTGCCAGGCTGAAACCGGTGCGCGTGGGTGTGATATTGTCACCGGAATCCGGGCTGGCTCCATCCTCGCCGCCGTTCAAAGACATTGCAGGCAGAGTCGGCTCCTGCCCGTATACGATCGTCAAACTGACCAGGATCAGAAGACCAGCAAGCAAGACGGCGCGAAATTTCATCGAATCTCCCAGGATGTGAGGATGGCTGCGTTAAGAGGTGATTTTACCTCATCCTGCGGCTGGTGTTTCACTTTTCGCCAGGATCCGCCAGAGAATTTTTCTCAGTTGGGTGGGCGGGATTTATCCCCGGCGCAGGATGTGGGTGATGATGGTTGCCCCGCTGCCGCCGATATTTTGCGCCATCCCGATGCGCGCGTCCTGCACCTGGGTCTCGCCCGCTTCGCCGCGCAGCTGCTGGACTGCCTCAACGATCTGGTACATGCCCGTAGCGCCGACGGGATGGCCGCGCGCTTTGAGCCCGCCGCGGGTTGCGATGGGCAGCCTGCCGTCCGGGCGAATCACCCCTTCCAGACCCAAGCGAGGCCCCTGGCCGCGTTCAGCAAAACCACAGGCTTCCAACGATAGGGCAGCCATGATCGAAAAGGCATCGTGCAGCTCGAAGAAATCGATATCCGCCGGCGAAACGCCCGCTTGCTGGTAGGCTTTACGGGCTGAAAGCTCAGCTGCCGTCAGCCACAGCGCATCGCGGCGGTCGTGGACTGCCAGGCTGTCCGTGGCTGTGGCCGAACCGGCAATGCGGATGCGCGGGCGACCGTAGACCAGTTCGGGCAGGCTGTCGGCTGGGACGATGACAGCGGCTGCGGCGCCATCCCCGATTGGCGAGGCATCCATCAGGTTGATCGGAGCAGCGATCATCTTGGCGCGCTGGTAGTCTTTCTCGCTGATCGGATCACGCAGGCGAGCAAAAGGATTGTGGACTGCGTTGGCATGGGCGTTGATGGAAAACGGCGCGAAGTCGGTGTGCTTCCAGCCGTACTCGTGCAAGTAGCGCTGCATGATCAGGGCGTTGATGGCAACAAAAGACAGGCCCTGCTCGGCTTCGTAATCGGCGTCGGCGGCGGTTGCCAGGGCGGCGGTGGTCTCAGTACCTTTGTTTTCGGTCATCTTCTCCACGCCCATCGCCAGAGCACTGTCCATCTCGCCAGAGGCCACCGCCATGATCGCCAGGCGCATGGCAGCAGCGCCCGAGCCACAGGCAGCTTCGACCTTAAACGCTTCGATGGCGCGCAGCCCCACCCAGTCGGCGACCAGTGCGCCTAGGTGCTCCTGCTTGCTGATTATTCCGGAAAGCATGTTGCCCACAAACAGCCCGTCCACTCGCTCACGCTGGGCATCGAGCAAGGCCGCGAACACCGCCTCACCGGCAATCTCGCGCACTGATTTATCCCAGGCTTCGTCAACGGGGGTCTGTCCTATCCCCAGGATTGCAACTTCACGCATAAATCTTCCCTTTGATGATAATATCTTATTAATCATGCCTATTGTACCCCGTCCGACTGTCATAAACTATCAAAGTCCGGCAGCCAAACGAGCTTATGCCAGATTTACCCGACAGGACATATTAATAATCTATTAAAAGAATTGGAACGTTGTATAAATAGTTAGTGTTCCAGTAAAATAGACAAAATAGCTAAGGAGACTGGTGAATGAAAATTGTGACGGATAGTGCTGCCGATCTGCCCGTTGAAGATATCTCGAAAGAAGAAATATCTGTACTGCCATTGTATATCCAGTTTCCTGAGGGGGAAATTGGTTCCCATCAACTCACTCATGACGAATTTTATAACCGGCTGCGGGATATGTTCCCAAAAATCCCAACAACGGCCCAGCCTTCCTCAGGCCAATTTGCCAAGGTGTTTCGTGAGCTGGCAGCCACCGATCCTGAGATTCTGTCGGTGCATATTTCATCTGGTTTGAGCGGGACGATTGAATCTGCCCGCGCGGCCATCGACCAGGCTCCCGAGGCGAAAGTAGAAACCTGGGATACGCTGACATTATCAGGCGCTGAACGCTTCCAGGTGCTGGCAGCAGTCTGGGGTGCCCGGGCAGGCTGGACGAAATCCGCCATTCTTGAGCGCCTGGAGCAAATCCGCAAGCACAGCGAGCTGGTATTCATCCTGGAAACGCTGGAGTACCTGGCTCGCGGCGGGCGGATCGGGCGTGTACAGGGGATGCTGGGAACCCTGCTGAAATTAAAACCGGTGATCAAAGTCGAGCATGCCGATGGTAAATACAGCACGGTGGGTAAAGAACGCACGACTCAAAAGGCGTTGGCCTCGCTGGTTTCTTACCTGGAAAGCGTTTATGGGAAAGATGAGCCGCTGTGGATCTCGGTGATGCACGGGCAGTTCCAGGAGCAGGCTGATAACATTGTGCGCATGTTACGCGAGCGTCTGAATGTGGCAAAAATCGAGGTCTTACGGGTCTCACCGGTTTTAGGCGTCCATACTGGCCCAGAAGTGGTCGGAACCGCAGTTGTTCCCATGCGCTTGATGGAAGGCATCGAATAAGCCGGGATGCCCGAAATCAAGCTCACAACCTGGAATGTTAACGGGCTGCGCGCTGTTCTGACGAAAGCTGATTGGAGCTGGTTGGAACGCCTGCAGCCCGATGTGCTCTGCCTGCAGGAGATCAAGACCCGCCCGGAACAGGTCGCTCCGGACTTGCTGGCGCCGTTATCGCCTTATATCACTTACTGGAATCCGGCGGAGCGCCCCGGTTACAGCGGCGTCGCCACCTTCAGCAAAGCAGCGCCGGAGAAGGTGGAACTGGGTTGGGGGAATCCCGATTACGACCGGGAGGGTCGGGTCATCCTGACCCAGTACCCGGGATTCAAGCTATTCAATATTTATTTCCCCAACGGGCAGCGCGATCACGGGCGGCTGCAGTATAAGCTGGCGTTTTATGCAGAGCTGCTGGAATTATGCGAAGCGGCCCACGATGCCGGTGAAAAGATCATCATTTGCGGCGACTTCAATACCGCTCACAATGAGATCGACCTGCGCAATCCCAAATCCAATGTCACGACCAGTGGTTTCATGCCGGAAGAACGCGCCTGGCTTGATCGCTATGTCGAGAGGCGTTTTGTGGATGCCTTCCGGGTGCTGTACCCCGATCGGGAGCAGTATACCTGGTGGACGTATATCTCAAACGCTCGCGCCCGGAACGTGGGCTGGCGGCTGGATTTCTTTATGGTCACCGACAGCCTGATGCCGCAGGTCAGGGATGTGGTCATTCATGACGATGTGTTCGGCTCGGATCACTGCCCGGTGAGTTTGATCCTGGATGTTTGATGCTTATTCTAGGTGGTTTTTTTGCAGCAGCTCAGCCAGCTCTGAGGGGCGGGTGACCGGACGCCGGCAGATAAAATTCTCACACACGTATACGGTTGGCTGGTCATTCACCAGGGGGCGATCCCGCAGCAAGGGCGGCGCATTATCCGGGATGGGCAGATTGCTCGCCGCCAGGACGATCCCCGGGCGGTAGGTGTTCCAGATCGTGTGGAGCAGCTCCTGCGCAGCCAGGCTGCTTAATTCGCCCACCAGGGCAACTTCCTGATAAGGATAGATCAACGCATGCATTCCCTGCAGCCAGCAAGCGAATGCGGTCGGGT
>JAJZSS010000216.1 GCA_021849525.1 Chloroflexota bacterium | reverse complement strand
GATCTCAGTGGTTTGAACGCTCTTAGCTCTGGAGCCAGGGCCAGGATGATAGCCTGGACTGCCAGTACTCCCAGGACGCTGCCCACAGCTGCCCGAAAGCCTATCTGCAGCCAGTGATTATTTGTTATCCTGGCCGGTGAGCGGGCATCAAGAATTGTTCGGGTTGACATCATTCATACCTCCTATCAATCTTTATCGTGGATATTTGACATCATATCTATTTATTGTCCAAATAACCAAGACAAAAGTCGATTTTTTCAATATCTACCCTGGCTGACTCGGCTGTAGGCGAATTTCTGGTTATTGGGCTATGTTATACTCAAATTGGTTCATTGATCCGCGCTGGCTGAGACCGTTGATATTCCCTATGTCCTTTCACAGGAGAGACCAGAAACCCTAATGACCTCTGAATCCCAAAGCTCCTCCGGTTACTTTCTGGGTGAGGTAATGATTACCAGCGTATTACGCGTCGAACACCGCCTGTTACGGGTGATGATGGAGGCGATGGCTGAGTGGTTATCCAAAGCACCGCCGACAGCGTCCTTAGAAATGCGCGCCCGGGTCAGTCTGCTGGATATCGCCCTGGAAGCCCACGCGCAGCGCGAAGAACAGCATTTATTCGCGCACCTCCGCTCCCTCTCTGACCAGGCGCACCATCTGGTCGACATGATGGTGCTTGTCCACGACGAAGTGCGCAGCCTGTTCGAAGAAATAGAGACCATGGATAATCCAAAAGAGCACCTCTGGACAATTCTGGACCTCACCGAGACCCACTTTGTTAGAGAGGAAGAAGAAGTTTTCCCCCTGGCTGAGGCGTTGCTGCCCCGAGAATTACTCTTCGAACTGGCAAAACAGGGTTAATGCCCATGCTTCGTAAGCGGCTCGCAGTTGGATTACCCTTTGCTTATGGCTGAAATATCTCTCGCTTCCTTACTGCACCAGCTGCCCTATTTTGCCTTAAGCACTGCAGACCAGCTCGATAACCTCGTCCGACATACCGTCAGGCGCTCCTTCTCATCAGGGCAAATTATTTACCTTGAGGGCGACGAATCATCGGGGCTGTGGATTTTAGAAGCAGGCCGCGTCAAGGCCTATAAGCTCTCTCCGGATGGTCAGGAATTCATCCTCCGTTTCTTCAGCCCTGGCGATACTTTCAACGAGCTGGCTGCTCTCGACCTGGGTCCCAATCCCGCCAGCACGATGGCTATAACAGATGTTACTGCCTGGGTCATACCCGCCCAGGTCTTCACCGCTGCTCTTAAAAATGATCACGCGCTGACTCTGAATGTTTTGCACGGGCTGGCAGGACGCGTCCGCGATCTGGTTGGGCGCATAGAAGATTTGGCTCTACGCCCGGTCACAGCTCGCCTGGCGCGTTTCTTGTTGGAACAAATTGAAAATCCCTCCCTGGCCCATCCGGCTGTCACGCGGGCGTTGATCGCCAATCATCTGGCAACGACCCCAGAATCAATCAGCCGTTCCCTGCGCGTCCTGGAAGAAGCAGGCGCAATCCGCTTCGATCGCCACCGGATCATTATTGAAAATTTGGATATCCTCCGCCAACAGGCTCAACTTTAATCCGACTTGATTAAGATCAAGGCAAAAACCTGGTTTATTGGATAAGCTGGAATCGGAACTGGCCTCTCTCGCCGGCTGGTGCTTTTCGTATTCTGCTCGGCGATGAGCAGGCAGTTATATACCGGCAACCAACAGGAGAATTTTGGATGATAAAAGCTCAACGAATTTGGGGGCTCTCGCTGCTCGTATTATTAACCCTGGGACTGGGAGCATGCGCAGGTAATCGCAGCATGGCTGCCCAGCAAGTCGATAAGGTGGATACTCAGACACAACCTGCAGACGCGGTCGCGGTGGATGTCTCCTACACACTGGAGACCAGCACCGGCGCCCACGGGTTGGTCTTTATGGGCAGCGGTGGCGACATTGACGGGATTGTTAATCCCACCCTCACAGCCCAGCCCGGGGATACGATTGAAATCACCGTGATCAACGGGGACGGCGTGCTGCATGACTTAACCATCGATGAGTTCGGTGTAACGACCGGTGAAATGACCGAAAAAGGATTGCAGAAAACAGTCCGCTTTACGGTTGGCGAGGCCGGCAGTTTCGTTTATTACTGTGCTGTCCCGGGTCATCGCCAGGCTGGCATGTTCGGGACTTTGACAGTAGGTGATGTGGCTGCTGCACCGGCTGTTGGCACAGATATTGTTCATAATCCGGCCGATATCCCCCAGCCAGTGGGGGCGCGCCCACCCCAAACGGTACAGGTCGCTCTGGAAGCTAAAGAAGTGACCGGACAGCTGGCTGACGGGGTGACCTACAGCTACTTTACCTTTAACGGCACTGTCCCCGGGCCGCTCGTCGGCGTGCGGGTGGGCGATACGGTCGAAGTGAAACTGGCAAATGCTGCAGACAGTCAATTTTCCCACTCAATCGACCTGCATGCAGTCACTGGCCCTGGCGGAGGCGCTGTCTTCACGGAGACCCTGCCCGGAGAGGAAAGCGCTTTCACATTTAAAGCGTTGGCGGAAGGTATTTACGTCTATCATTGTGCCACCCCCAGCGTACCCCACCATATCACCAATGGCATGTATGGCTTGATCCTGGTTGAACCCGAAGAAGGTCTCGCGCCGGTTGACCATGAATACTATGTAATGCAAGGTGAGTTGTACACGGCTCAGCCGTACGGTACAACCGGACACCTCGATTTTAGCGCCGATAAGCTGAGCCACGAAACCCCTGAGTACTATGTCTTCAATGGCGCTGATGGAGCACTGACGAAGGAAGGAAATACGCTCACCGCACAGGTGGGTGAAACCGTCCGTATATTCTTTGGCGTCGGTGGATCCAATAAGACCTCTTCTTTCCACGTCATCGGCGAGATCTTCGATCGAGTCTATACTTTTGGCTCACTCCTCAGCGAGCCCCTGACCAATGTCCAGACCGTCACCGTCCCGCCCGGTGGAGCTGTGATGGTCGAATTTCAAGTCGACGTGCCGGGCAGATACCTGCTGGTCGATCATGCCCTCAGCCGGACGGAGCGCGGCCTGGTAGGATATCTGGTAGTCGATGGCCCTGAGCAGCCCGAGATCTTCTATCAGGGGATGGCAAGTCCGTGATCTATAGTGCTATCGATAAATCGTGTTTTATTTTGGAGCGAATGGAAATGGCAACAGTCTGGATCCCGCTAATCGATGTTCAGGTTTGTACTGCTTGCGGTGATTGCATCCCTGCCTGCCCCACAGATGCGTTGATGATGGCTGGCGGCACTCCCGCAGTCAAAGAATCCGAGGCCTGTAACTATTGTGGTGTTTGTGAGCAGATCTGTCCCGTAGAGGCTATTTCTCTGCCATATCAGATTGTTCTGAAGCGCGATTTATGACGGTAGCGTTGTCTGTTACCTGGTTCAAAAAGAACCCAACCTTTAAAATTCTGTCGAAGGAGAAACAAGATGAGTAACGAGAATGAGCTGGATATTCGACCCGTTCCCCCGGCTAAACGCCATCCCATGATCTTTGAATGGTTCGATAAGCTGCAGCCCGGAGAAGGGTTCGTTTTGATTAATGATCACGACCCTAAACCTCTCTTCTACCAGTTTCAAGCGGAGCGCACCGGGACGTTTGGCTGGGATTATCTGGAATCTGGCCCCGAAACCTGGCGCGTTCGCATCAGCCGGAGCTGATAATTTAAACCCCATTTCATGACCCAAACTACACCTTACTTGCCCGGTAAACGGTATTGGCTGCGTATCCCCCTGATGGCAATGGCCATCGCTGCATTAATCGCCGGGTTATGGGCTGGTCTGCTGCGCATCGGCTGGCAGATTCCTCCGCTCTCTGCGCGATTATTGATCGAGCATGGACCTCTGATGGTCGCTGGTTTCCTGGGGACGCTGATCAGTCTGGAGCGAGCAGTAGCCTTGAGTCATCTCCAGCAAGGGCGCCGGATTTATTTCCTGGTGCCTTTGCTGGCTGGAGTTGGGACGGTGGCTCTGTTTCTCCCGCTACCCGTGTTGGTGTCCCGCTTCTTGCTTGCTCTGGCTGCGCTGGGCTTTGTCATCATTTTCATGATCATCTATCGCCTGCAGCCATCCACGCACAATGCGGTCATGAGCCTCGGGGTCCTGTTGTGGCTGGTGGGGAATATTCTCTGGCTGGCGGGTTTGCCGGTGTCCAGCGTTGTGCCGTGGTGGGCTGGATTCCTGGTTCTGACCATCGCCGGTGAGCGGCTCGAGCTGGCGCGGGTGTTAATCCTATCGCCAGCAGTTCGGGGGGTATTTTTCGCGATCATCGGCATCGTGCTTGCGGGGCTGCTGGTCTCGATGATCTTTAATGACCTCGGACTGCGCCTCATCGGACTGGGCTGGGCAGCCCTGGGTCTCTGGCTGTTTCGTTTCGATATTGCCCGCCGCACTATCCGCCAGCAGGGTTTGACGCGCTTTATTGCCGCCTGTTTGCTGCCGGGGTACATCTGGTTGGTCGTGGGCGGCGCCCTATGGATGGTGTACGGCGGTCGATATCCAGCTGGCCCAATTTATGACGCCATGCTCCATACCATCTTCTTGGGTTTCGTATTTTCGATGATCTTCGGTCACGCCCCGGTCATCATCCCCGCCGTGATGGGAGTACCGGTAAAATACCTGCCCATTTTCTACCTGCATCTGGGCCTTCTCCACGCCTCCCTGCTGCTGCGTGTGGTGAGCGATTTGCTGTTCTGGCATTCGATCCGTC
>JAJZSS010000215.1 GCA_021849525.1 Chloroflexota bacterium | reverse complement strand
ATGAAGACGCGCTGCATTCAGCTTATGGGACCGGTCGAGGGCGAGTGACTGTCCAGGCGCGTGCCCATATCGAAGAAATGGAACGCGGCCGCAGCCGGATCATCGTCACCGAGCTGCCATACATGACTAACAAATCGGGATTGATCGAGCGCATTGCTACCCTGGTGCGAGAGGAACGCCTGGAAGGGATCGCCGATCTGCGGGATGAATCAGACCGCCAGGGCATGCGGATCGTCATCGAATTGAACAAAGCCGCCGACCCGGAAAAGGTTCTGGGCGAGCTATTTAAAAGCACAGCCATGCAGAGCACATTCAGCATTATCGTGCTGGCTCTGGTAGATGGCGAACCACGGATGCTGGGGCTCAAACAGGCGCTCAGAGTGTATGTAGAGCACCGCCTGGAAATCGTCCGCCGGCGCAGTGAATACGACCTGGCGCGTGCCCGTGCCCGCGCTCATATCCTAGAGGGGCTGCTGATTGCTCTGCGCAACCTGGATGAGGTGATCAATTTAATCCGCCGCTCGCGGGATGCGGATGTGGCCAAAGAAAACCTGATCAAGAAATACAAACTCAGCGATCTGCAGGCTCAGGCAATTCTGGATATGCCTTTACGCCGCCTGGCGGCGCTTGAACGAAAAAAGTTGGAAGACGAGTACAAGGAGCTGCAAGCCCAGATCAAAGAATTGGAAGGGTTACTGAAATCGCCAAAGAAAATGCGCCAGGTTGTTAGCGACGAGCTGCTGGCAGTCAAGGAGCGGCATGGGGACCGGCGAAAAACTCAGATCGTTACGCTGAAAGAAGGACAACCCTTGCGGGCTGTGCTCACCGCAACAGATCTGGCGCCTGAAAAGACGGTTTGGGTCTCGATTACTTCTGGAGGCCTGATCTCACGCACCCTGGATGATAAACCGCCGCGTAGCGGTGAACATGAGCCGCCGGTGATGCTGGCAGAATGTAACACACGCCACACCCTCTACCTGGTCAATGATCAGGGTGAAGCTGCGGCCATTGCGATCCAGGCTGTGCCCGAGACAGAGGTTCCGGCTGATGGGATACCCTTTAATAAGATATCTCCTCTCAAGGAATCGGATGTTCTCCGGGCAGTATTTTCACTGCCCTCCCGGGCCGAGCGAAGTGAAGAAGGCTATCTGGTGACTGCTACCCGCCAGGGAATGGTTAAAAAATCGAGCCTGGCAGAATTACCTGGTCCTTCTGCCCATGCGTTTACGCTTGTCAGGGTGAACGAAGGCGATGCCCTGGGCTGGCTGCGGATTACGGATGGTACCCAGGAAATAATGCTGCTTACAGAAAACGGAATGGCAATTCGCTTTTCGGAGGATGAAGTGCGCCCGATGGGGTTGGTGGCTGCCGGTGTGCTGGGGATCAAGCTGACCGCCGATGATAGAGTTTGTGGTATGGAGAGCCTACCCCAGCCTGGCGAAGTGGTCATCATAACCAGCGATGGCAGCGCTAAACGGATTGCCGTAGATCAATTCCCAATCCAGGGGCGCTATGGGCAGGGGGTGATTGCCTGGAAACTTGCTGGCGGGGTAAAAACCGCAGGCCTGGTCATTGGCAAAGGCAATGTACGGATTACCCTCCACCTGTCAAAACAGGCTCCCAAATCCATGCGTATCGATCAGGCGCCCTATGCGACCCGGGCAGGCAGGGGTAAGGCAGTGCTCGACCTTGACCCCAAGGATCAGGTGCGCTATCTGACTGTTTCCGCAGACGATAGAGGAGCCTCGGGAACCAAACCACCACGCAAGCCATCCGATGGCTCAGGGGGCGCAGGCTCAACAAAACCAGCCAAGCAGATCAAACCAGATAAGAAGGCTGCCGTATCTCCCAAGTCTGCTGCGAATCGCGCCAGTCAGACAACCCCGAAGCTGAAATCGAAAGTCATTGTCAAATCTGCTCCTCGTGAAGCTGCACCTGAAGAAGCACCCGCCAAAGGTTCGGTAAGCCCCAGGCTAACTGCTGCAGCTAAAACAATGTCACCCAAAACGGCTGCGAAGGACCAACCAGCCCAGGCTGTTCCCACCAGGAAAACTCCAGCCGGGAAGACCGAAGCGAATAAAGCGACCCAGCTTTCATTATTGGATTCTGATCTGCCTGTGAGCGGAAAATCCGGTGGAAAAGCGACCACCAGGAAACCGGCGCCAAAAGAGACTGCTGCCCCACAAATCTCTGCCAGGCGTGCCCCCGCCAAGCCGACCCCGGCCAAACCAGCGCCTGCCAAAGGTACCCCGGTCAAACGGGAACCTGCGAAAAGTGTGCCCGCCAAGGGCACGCCTGCTAAAGGCTCGCCCCCCAAGGGCACGCCCGCCAAGGGCACGCCCCCCAAGGGCACGCCCGCCAAGGGCACGCCTGCTAAAGGCACGCCTGCTAAGAGCAAGCCGGCTGAAAGCAAACCCGCCAGGAGTACACCTGCTCAACCGAAACCCGCCAAAAGTACACCGAAAAAAGGTGTCCCGGCGAAACCATCTCCCGCGAAAGGCACGCCGAGCAGAAAGCCGCCAGCGAAGAAGCCATCCACCCCGAAATAATGCGGTTATGGTTAAACAACAGGACGAGCCAGCCGGCTCGTCCTGTTTTATTAATCACAACTTGAAATTAACGACTTACTGTGAAAAACGTGTAATGATAAGCGATCAAATCGCTGAGCAAGCCGAAGGTATCGCTGCCGTTGAGTACATTGCCAGCCGAAGAACGAGCCGTCCAGCTTAAATAGCGGGTATTTCCGGTCCCAGTGAAACTGGTCAGCGTGAAACTTGCCCCTGGCAAAACCGTAGAGAACAGGCTGCTGTACCAGTTGCGAATATTTTGCGATCCGGTCAGTGTTCTGGCCGAGGTGACATGCAGGGCGTTCGGCAGATAGAAAGCAATGACCTGATCAGGATCGCGGCTATTCAGCGCCTGGATATAACGCTGGGCAATATCCAGGGGCGGCGGAGTAACCGACCATTCATAATCCTTGATTGCGTTCCAGATATCCGGAAGGTTGGTCCGGCAGTTCGCCCATTCCCAAAAATTGGCTGCGGTCATATTCAGCGAGCGGGCAGTCTGGAGAAAGTCCTGGATATCAGCAGTTGTAGGCGACCAGGAGCCCTGCTTGAACGCTGAACCCGTCGGAATAACCGGGCGAACCGGGGTAATGGCTTGAAATTCATTCAGAGTACGCAGCAGTTGTTCACCCGGATTATGGCTGAGCAGCCAGTACACCTGGGGCATATTCAAGTCACATTTTTCCAGAAAAGCCCGAAACGGGAATTGGGGATGGAAGGAGGGAAAACGATACGAGCTCAGGGCAATGGTTGTATCGGGTAATCCCGTCCGGACACGGTTCATAAATGTCCGGGCAGCTTCGGCTTTTCCTGATTCCTTGAATTCCCGCTCCGCATCCACGACATAGCCATCCAGCTCGAGGGCAGTCATGCGTTGAATTGCCTTGTTGGCCTCCCCAACCGGGTCGTACCCATAGATGTAATGCCATCCCCAGACTTCAATCGAGCGTGCTCTGAGCTCCTGGATCACCGGTGGAACGAGATCAACTCCAGTCGTCAAATCAACATTATAAGATCCTACACCATCGGCAATCTTGATCAGCACATGGCTCAAGCCAGCCTGGGCAGCCACATTGGCAATGGCCACCGGATCGCCATTTTCACAATTGGGGATTTTCCATATGAAGAAGCCTTTGCCTCGTAATGTCATGCTAGCATATCCTCCACGGATGGGTGATTGGTCAGGATCTAATTCGCAGGCTTCTTATCAGGTTCATCTGGCTGCGTATGATATCCCAGATTAAATCAGAGCTTGCAAGTTACGCAATTATTGAATGTTTAAGGATTTGCGTAAAACTTTCCGGATTTCATCAGGACGCGGCATCAAAACCATCGCTCCGGCAGGTGTAATCCAATCATAAACCTGCTTGGGGCCAATATAATACTGGTTGAGCTTCGAGGGATCGGTCAGGTTGGCAGCGATGGGCAGCAAGGGCAGCATCTCCCCTAAAGTGAGATCGGTGGTGACACTGTCTTTATAGATCTCGTAAAACTCTGGAGCGCGGGTTATCGCATCCATGCTGAGGAATTTTTCCATTATCGCCCGAATAATTTCTTGCTGACGACGATTGCGGGCAAAATCATTGGTCGTCTTCCGTGTGCGGACATACCACAGAACCATATCTGCATCCATGCGGACACGGCCTTTTGAGATAGTGACATAACCATAGCCTCCCCGGAAATCGGTCACAGGCTGACCCACTTCAACTTCCAGGCCTCCCAGGCTGTCCACCAGGCGTTTGAAGGACGAAAAGTTGATCAGGACATAATGATCCACCTGGATATCAAAGTTAGATGCCAGGGTTTTCGAAAGAAGTTTGATCCCGCCGTACTGGTAGGCTGTGTTGATCCGGTTCTGACCCCAGCCTGGGATATTTATAAACAGATCGCGCGGGAATGAAGTTAGATTGACTGTCCCGGCCTGAGTATTGATTGTAGCCAGGATTATCGTATCGGTGCGGAATTTGACATCCCAGGGCCTGGCATCTGAACCCAATAGAAGGATATTAATTTGCCCGTCCGGTGTCCTCCAGCCTTTAGGAGAATTGTTTTGGGGTACCGAGGTTGGCGTGGCTGTAGGTAAGGGTGTCGCCGTGGGCGCAGGTGTGCTGGTTGGAAGATATACTGGTGTGGGCGGTAAAGGCTGAAATGGTGTGGGCGTGGGCGTAGCGTCCTGCGGGGC
>JAJZSS010000214.1 GCA_021849525.1 Chloroflexota bacterium | reverse complement strand
ACCAGTAACCCGGAGGTGCGCAAGTATCTGCTGGGGGTGGCGCGCTACTGGATCGACCAGGGCACCGATGGCTGGCGGCTGGATGTGCCCAATGAGATCGATGACGATAACTTCTGGCATGAGTTCCGCTCGGTGGTGAAAACCGCCAACCCGGAAGCTTACCTGGTGGGCGAGATCTGGACCGCTGATACCCATTGGGTGGGCGATTCCCATTTCGATGGCTTGATGCATTATCCTTTGCGCGAAACCCTGCTGGATTTCCTCAACGGCAGTTTTATGACAGCCGCCCAGTTCGCAGATAAAGTGGAAGGCTTCCTTAAACTCTATCCCCGACCCAATGTCTACGCCATGTACCTGCCCCTGGGCACGCACGATACCGAGCGCCTCATGACCCTGGTCAAAGATATCCGCAAGGTGCGCCTGGCATACGCCTTCCAGTTCGCCTATCCGGGCAGCCCGGCGATCTATTACGGGGATGAGATCGGCATGCAGGGTGGGAAGGACCCCGACTGCCGGCGCGCCTTCCCCACCGACCAGGCAGCCTGGAATAAAGACTTGCGCAGCTGGGTACAGCTGCTGGCCACCTTACGCCGCCAGCTGACCCCCCTCCGGCGGGGCGAGTATCGCCGCCTGTTCCTGGATGACAAACGCCGCATCTATGCCTTTGCGCGCAGCCTGGGGCGCGAGCATGTGCTGGTGGCGCTGAATTTTGGGCCTGTGCGCCGCAACCTGCAGATCCCAATCAGCGATCTGGATTGGGAGGATGGGCGCATCGTACGCAATTTGCTCACTCGCAGCGAGTCAATTGTCTCGAGGGATAAATTAATCCTGAACCTGGAGCCCTGGGAGGCTGCCTGGATTGCTTAAACGTTATCGTTTCTGCCTGCAAGAGGGTCGATGAGGACATTTGTATCATCCATTCATGACAACTAACACTGGTCAGGTCAGGTTGGGAATAGGATAATAAAGGTGTGATTTTCACCTGATCCCCAACCTGATTTAATTTAAGGAGGTTGTAATGCCCGTTAAGGGATGGATTGAAGTCAGCGACCAATTCTGTAAAGGCTGCGATCTGTGCGTCAATGCCTGCCCCCAGCATGTAATGGCCTTAGACATCGAGCACCTCACCTCAAAAGGCTACCACCCTGCACACCTGATCAGCGAGGGTTGTACCGGCTGCGCCATCTGCGCGGTGGTTTGCCCCGAGGCAGCCATAACGGTCTATCGCGAAGTTCCTGTGCGTGCTGCCGCTGCCGGGTCTGTGTAGGGAGGACTTTATGGCAAAAGAATTACTCAAAGGCAACGTGGCGATGGCGGAAGCTGCAATTCGCAGCGGCCTGCAAGCCTATTTTGGCTATCCCATCACCCCACAGACCGAGCTGCTGGAATGGATGGCGGAGCGCATGCCCCTGCTGGGACGCACTTTCCTCCAGGCGGAAAGCGAAGTCGCGGCGATTAATATGGTCTACGGGGCGGCCTGCACCGGGGCCCGCGTGATGAGCTCATCTTCCAGCCCCGGCGTCAGTTTAATGATGGAAGGGATTTCCTATATTGCCGGCACCGAGCTGCCGGTGGTGCTGGTGGACGTGGTGCGCGGTGGTCCGGGCCTGGGCAATATCGCGCCCTCGCAGGGCGATTATTACCAGATCACCAAGGGCGGCGGGCATGGGGATTACTTCCCCATCGTTCTGGCGCCGTCCAACGTCCAGGAATCGATCGACCTGATGGTTTTGGCCTTCGACCTGGCGGAAAAATATCGCTCGATCGTGGTGGTGATGTCCGACGGTAATGTCGGGCAAATCATGGAGCCCGCCGAGCTGCCGCCTTTCCAACCCCTGAAAACCGTTTATCCCGATTGGGCGGTGCGCGGCGCCGAAAACCGCGCGAAACGAACCCTGTCATCGATCTATATCAAACCCGATGAAGAGGAAGTCACCAACTTCCGCCTGCTCGAACGCTGGCACGAGATCGAAGCCAATGAGCTGCGCTATAAAGAATATTTCCTGGATGATGCCGAGATCGTGGTGGTTGGCTTTGGCTCGTCCGGGCGTGTGGCCTTCTCAGCCGTGCGCGCGGCGCGCGCCCAGGGCATCCCGGTCGGATTGCTTCGCCCCATCACCTTGCGCCCCTTCCCCTATGCGCCGCTGGCCGAGCTGTCCAAATCCGCCAAAGCATTTTTAGTGGTCGAAATGAACGCCGGGCAGATGCTGGATGATGTCCAGCTGGCAGTTGCCGGCCGCACCCCGGTCGAGTTTTACGGGCGGATGGGCGGGATGGTGCCCTACCAGGGCGAGATCCTGGCGGAGATCATGCGCATCGCCAGTGAATCAATTCCCCTGGAAGGCGACCCACGCCACCGCTGGGCGCAGCGGGTGAACTATGGACGGAACGGACACAAATAAGGAGTGCACAGAAACATGGAACTAACCGCTCCAACTCATGTAGTGTACCAGCGCCCCGAATCCCTGGCCGATGTCCCTACCAGCTACTGCCCCGGCTGCACGCATGGCGTGGCGCATCGCCTGGTCGCCGAGGTGCTGGATGAAATGGGTGTGCGCCAGAATACCATCGGCGTTGCACCGGTCGGCTGCTCGGTATTTGCCTATAATTTCTTTGATTTCGATTTCGTCGAAGCTGCCCACGGGCGCGCCCCGGCGATGGCAACCGGGATCAAGCGCCTGCTCCCCGATCGCATCGTCTTCACCTACCAGGGCGATGGCGACCTGGCTTCGATTGGCATGGGCGAGATCATGCATGCTGCCGGGCGCGGCGAAAACATCACCGTAATCTTTATCAACAACGCCATCTACGGCATGACCGGTGGGCAGATGGCGCCGACCACTCTGCCTGGGCAAAAGACCACCTCCTCACCCTATGGGCGGGATGTGGAACAGGCCGGATTCCCGCTGCGCATGGCCGAGCTGCTGGCAAATATGGATGGGTCGGGTTATGTCGTCCGCCGCAGCCTGCACGACCCCAAGAACATCCGCCTGGCGAAAAAAGCCATCCGCACCGCCTTCGAAGCGCAGGTGCGCGGCCTGGGTTTCTCCCTGGTCGAGCTGCTTTCCTCCTGCCCCACCAACTGGGGCCTGACTCCCAAAGATGCCCTGACCTGGATTGAAGAGAAAATGGTCCCGGTCTATCCTCTGGGCGATTACAAGGTTGCGCCGAGCCTGGCCAGCCTGAAAGTCTAAACGAGGCCCTGCATGCAAACTGAGATCATAATTTCTGGTTTTGGTGGGCAGGGCGCCCTGTTTGCCGGGCAGCTGCTGGCCTATGCGGCGATGGATTCCGGTTTCGAGGTGACCTGGATCCCGTCCTACGGGCCTGAGATGCGCGGCGGCACCGCCAACTGCACGGTGATCATCGCCGATGAGGAAATCGGCGCCCCCACGGTGCTCAACCCGCGCGCCGTCCTGGCTTTAAATTTGCCCTCCCTGGACAAATATGAGCCGCTGGTGATCTCCGGTGGGGTCCTGGTGGCGAATGCCTCGCTGATCAACCGACCGATTACGCGCACCGACATCTCTGCAGTGATGATCCCGGCGAACGAGATCGCCGAAGAGATCGGCGATAAACGCCTGTTGAACATGGTGATGCTGGGCGCTTTACTGGGTAAGCTCCCGGTCCTGCCGGTCGAAGTGATCGAAAAAGCATTACAGGCGCACATACCGGAGCGCCATAAGCGCTTACTGCCCTCCAATTACGCCGCCTTGCGCCGGGGTATGGAATTTGCCGCCCAGGTGCCCTCTCCAATCCACTCATAAAATTTCTCATCGAATGATCCCCGGCTGCAGGAGCATTTCCCGCAGCCGGGTGGTAAAATACCGCTTGCTGCGCGCTGCACAGACTGCGCGCTTCTTTGCGCTTAGCGCATGGATTGGAGACTAAATGAAACCACAAACAGCCTTGTGGCCGCACCTCTTGAGCGGCTTGATTTTGCTCGTTCTCCTGGCAGGCTGCGCTGCCCCGGCGACACCCTTGCCCCCTACCGCGACCGAGATTCCACCCAGCCCAACCCAGCTGCCGCCGACCGCTACTTTTACACCTCTCCCGACGGAAACACCCGTGCCCACTGAAACCCTTACCCCAACACCCATCCCGACGGAGACTCTGACCCCTACCCCAACTGAAACTGCCACCGCCACGTTGCCCCCGCCCACACCTTCCGGCGAAGATGCGATTTATATCTACTATATGCTGCTGGATAACGGCGGGCCGGTAGGCTGCGGCGATACGGCGATCAAGGTCAATACCGGCTTGTGGCGCACCGGGGATGTAGCCCAGGATACCGCGACGGCGCTCAAGAGACTTTTCGCATCCCATTACAAGGATATGGGCAACCTGTACAACGCCCTGTATGCCTCGAACATCAAGGTAGACACTGTCAGCTTCAAAGCCTTCGATGGGATCATCTCAATTCGCCTGTCAGGTACTTATGGTCGCACCGATGACCGCTGCGACAACTCTCGCTCGCGCGCCCAGGTCTGGTCGACCATCCGCCAGTTCTCTGACGTAAAAACAATCGACATCCTGCTCAATGGCAATTTATTGGGCGATATCCTGGCGAACGATCACTAACCGCCCAGCCAGCCTTGATTTTCCCTGGAGAAAAAACGATGCACCGCCGCATAACCCTGTTATTTTTAGCCCTCACACTCATCCTGAGTGCCTGTTCCGCCCAGACCCCTGTGCCAACCCTGGCGCCGACTGCCACCAGCCTGCCGCCCACCGCCACCCAGATCCCACCCACGGCAACCCCGGAGCCAACAGCCACGTCCGAGCCGACC
>JAJZSS010000213.1:3220-4801 GCA_021849525.1 Chloroflexota bacterium | reverse complement strand
CGTCCCAGGAATGCCAGAGGCTGACCACGCCCTGAAAAACAGGCGGGGTTGGAGTAGCTGTTGGACGTGGGGTCCGCGTCACGGCAGCCGACGCCGTCTCAGTCGGGGCAGGTGGTGTCCCATCCGGGGAAGTTGGCGTTGGCCCGGTACAGGCTGCCAGCCCTACCAGCAGCAGAGACCACAGCAGTAGTATGAGTGTTTTCTTCATCCGTATTCCCCGGGCAGCTGTCACCTGCCGTACAGGGTCTTGAATCCTTTCCCGAGCTCATCCCGCCAGGCGGTGTAATTGTGCCCGGCAGGATATGCTTCAAAGTGTACCTCAAAGCCGCGTTCTTTGAGCAAAGCTGCCATGCGCCGGTTGCTTTCCGGGAGAAAGCTCAGATCGTAATCTCCGACATTCATCCAGACACGCAGCCCCTCAGGACGGGCGGAGCGGGCCAGATCGAACACAACCATATCCAGATCTGGAAAGCTGAACGCCCCGGACAGGCTGAGCACCTTCCCAAAGATCCCGGGCAGGCGCAAGCCGGTGTACAGGGCCATCAATCCGCCCATTGAAGCACCCAGGATACCACACGCGCCGGGATTCTCCAGCGGGTCGAGCAGATCCAGGTGCTGGTTGGCAAAGGGCAGCACGCACTCCATCAGAAATGCCAGGCAAAAATCGTTGCTGGCATACTCCAGCATACGCACCGAGCCGCGGCTTTCCACCAGCACCAGCGCCAGCGGTTCGATTTTCTCGTCCTGGATCAGGTTATCCAGAATGGTCGGCAGGCGGCCGCGCCGCAGGAAATCCTGCCCATCCCAGACCACAACCAGGGGATAAGGACCGGGAGCGGGGGGCTGGTAAAGATGCACCCTGCGCTGCTTCCCGGCAATTAAACCCCGCGTGGGTACGGCGGCGTGAGTCAGGCTGCCCCGGAGAATGCCCCTGCGGCGCTGCGTCAGTGGGCTGGGCTGCCGCTCGGGTAGATAGAAGTAGTGGTTATACTTGCCAATTCCGTTGGCAGCCCGGCGCGGGTTAAAGGTATCTGCCATCCGCTCGTCCTGGTCAGGATCGGCAAAAAAGGCATATTCAAGATAAGCATCCACCGGCAGGGCCAGCGTATGGCTCCACAGCCCGGGCGCCAGGCGAGAGAAACGCAGGGCCTGGCCCTCATGCCAGCCGGTGAAATCGCCGCGCAGGTAGGGCGCCGATTTCCCTTTCCATAGAAACGTCACCTGGTCGCCATCGATCAGGGGCGTACCCTCTTGAGTTGCCCGCACCAATAAGGGATGTTGGTTCGCCATTGCGATCACTCCAGGGCGGTCTTGAGGACTTTTACATCTCTGGCGCCAACCGTAACCGCCTGTCCTCCAACTGTTGCGGTTTGCGGCTCGTCCATAAAATTCAGCAGGAGAAGATATGGCCCGTGCTGGGAGGCGAGCAGCCCTTCCGCTACCCCAGCAATCGGAGCAATGCCCGCCACAGAAGCCAGATAGGCCAGGAGGGCTTCAGCCTGGTATTCGTCGGGATACCAGCCCAGGTAAAGCGCCCGTCCGGACCCAACCTGGCGGGAGACCAGGGCGGGAGCGGCGCTG
>JAJZSS010000213.1:0-3210 GCA_021849525.1 Chloroflexota bacterium | reverse complement strand
GTCCAGGGTGTCAACGGTGTTTAAGTTGCCGTAGCTATATGCTGCCAGTGTTTGGATAACCCCTTCGCCAGCTCCATCACCGTTTTCAGACGGTTTAATCGCTTCAGCCCAGACCGTGGCTGGGCCTGCCAGGCCGGGAATTTCGCTCTGCAGAGCATAGCCGATCCCAGGCGGGAGGGCATGCCAGTCGGTCACTGTGACGCCTACCAGCTCACGCAAGGCTCCAGGCAAGGGGCGATCGGTGACCTGGTTCTCAGGAGTCTTGAAACCCGAGCGCACCCCGCACAACACCGTCCCCCCGGCTTCGGAAAAGCTCTGGAGCGCTTGGGTAAGCCCGCCGGTGGCGATATAGGCATTCGGCGCAATGACCAGCCTGAACTGGCTGAGGTCTGCATCGTTGGAGACAATCTCGGCGGGCAGCCCTAAACGCTGCAAAGCGCGGTAATAGAGGAAAAGGTGGCTCATGCCATCCAGCTCGCGGCGGTGGGGCTGCAGGCGCTGGGCCCAGATGGAATGATAGTCGAACAGGAGGGCAACCCGCGCGGTTTGCGGCAGGGGGGGAATCTCCGCCAGCAAGGCGTGCTCGGCCAGCATGCTCTCGAGGTCGGCGTACCCAACATCGGGAGACGCATCGTGATGGAGTAATCCGGAATGCATCTGCTCCTGGGCATACAGCCCGGCGCGCCAGCGGAAATACACTACCGCCTCGGCGCCCGAAGCCAGAGCCTGCCAGGTCCACAGGCGCACAGTGCCGGGCCGCACCCCGGTGTTATAAACGCCCCAGTTTACATGGCCACACTGCTGCTCCATCACCCAAAACGGGTGGTCTGGCTTAAAGCCGCGCATCAGGGTATGCCCGAATCCGGTGAGATATGGATCGCCCACGTCATAAGCGAAGGTTGGCTGGGTGCTGCCGGGCATATATAGTGAAGACGGTGATTCGGCGTGACCGGTTGGATAGGAGCTCATCGAAACCAGATCGAGCGGGCGGGCAAGGTCGTAGTAATTAATGTCGGTAAACCGGCTCATATAATTGGTGGTGACGAGCTGGTTTTCGGCGATGTGGGGCCGGATAGCGTCAATTTGGAGCTGCTGGTAACTCACAAAGGAATCCGATGAGAAGCGATCATAGTCCAGCACATGAGCCGGATTGGGATCGGCGACGGTGAGATTGGGGGGATCGATTTCGCTCCAGTCGTTATAGGTCTGGCTCCAGAAGACGTTGCCCCAGGCAGTGTTCAGAGCTGCGATCGAGTTGTATTTGGCAGACAGCCAGGTGCGGAAGGCTGCGGCGCAGTTTTCACAATAGCAGCGGGAAGTGTAGTGACAGCCGAATTCGTTATCGATCTGCCAGCCGACCACGGCCGGGTGCTGCCCGTAGCGCGCAGCCAGCGCCGTGACGATCCGGCGGGTGTGGTGGTGATAGGTCTGGCTGTTGACGCAGTAGTGGCGGCGGGAGCCGTGCCGGCGGGTGCGGCCCTGAATATCGACCGGCAGTGTATCGGGGTAAGCCCGGCTGAGCCAGGGCGGCGGAGAAGCCGTCGGGGTGCACAGGATCACCTGGAGATCTTCGGCTGCCAGGGTATCGATCGCCTGGTCCAGCCAATCCCAGGAATAATCGCCTTCCCTGGGCTCCATTAACGACCAGGCAAAATCCGCAATCCGCACAAGCTTAATCCCTGCTTCCCGCATCAGCCGGGCATCGACCGCCCAGCGTTCCTGCGGCCATTGTTCGGGATAGTAGCAAACACCTAATTTCATAGCCAGTCCATCCTTAACCATACCAGCAGGGAAGGTTTCAGCATTCCTGTCAAATGGTTCAGGAAGAAACGCTGCGCCCCTGCCGGAGGTTCGTTATGGGTTTAAATACTCGTCCAGGGCGGGTAATACACGATCGTCGAAATCAAATAACGCCTGATTTTCCCAGGCATTCCCAAAGTCTGGGTTGGTGGAGTCCCATCCATTCCCCGGCACCGCCGTCCAGGTGGCATCCCAGTAGAAGACGCCCAGGCCGCGGCCATCCGGCACAGCCCGCACAATTGCCAGGATATCGCGCAGCATGGCGCGCTGGCCCTCGGGCGTCAGCGGGTAGCCCGGGACCGCCAGGCTGCTGTCCACAATATTGGGATAGTTATCCTTGTCCTGGTCGGTGAAGGCATAGGCGGTTTCGACAACGATGACATCTTTGTCATAGCGGGCAGTAATATCATTCAGGTTGTACTGCAGCGCTGCCAGGCTGCCGTGCCAGAAGGGGTAGTAAGAGATGCCAATCACATCGAATGGAACCTCGCGGCGGGTGATATTGTCAAACCACCAGCGAGCAAGATCATTGTCACCGCCTTCGGCAATATGCAGCATCACCTGGGTAGATGGCGAGCAATCCTTCACAGCCCGGTAGCCCTCTTTAAGGAGCGCAGCCAGGTTATCGAAATGATTGTAGTCCCCGTCGGGCCACAGCATGCCTGAGTTGATCTCATTCCCCACCTGGACCATCTCTGGAGGCGTCCCCTGGGCGACCAGGCTGCTGCAAACATCATAGGTATGCTCATACACAGCCTGTTTGAGCTGCTCGAAATCAAGATTCTTCCATGCTGCGGGTTTGTTCTGCTTGCCCGGATCGGCCCAATTGTCGGAATAGTGAAAGTCCACCAGCAGCTTGATATCCAGGGCCTTCAGCCTTTGGGCAATGGTCAAAATTTCAGCTTTGCCATGATAGCCATCGGCAGGATCCACCCACACCCGCAGGCGAGCGTAATTCAGTCCGTGGTCCTTAAGGAGCTGGAGCGCATCTGCCGGTGTGCCATCGCGGTATTTGTACACCCCGCCCAGATCTTCGGATTTCTTCAGGCTGGAGATGTCTGATCCCAATATAGAGAGCGCGGCCCGCCCCGGTACCAGCTCAAGATCGTCGAAGCTGGCCCAGGTATCTGGACCGCCATCCGAGCGCAGGCTGAGCGTACACGCCTGATCACTCACCTCGTTTGATATCGCCAGCTGAAGCCAGCGATAGCCCGGCGAGGTCGAAGGAACCCTCACCCGTTTTTCAACATCTCCACACTTAAGGGCAATCGCTACCTCGTTTTGACCACCACTGGAACGTACCCAGGCGCGCAGGGTATACCAGCCATTCGCCAGGCCTGAAACAGTTTGCAAGGTCTTCACCTGGTAAGACTCCGCCCCCTGATGCGACAGCCGGAACTCGCCGGAATG
>JAJZSS010000212.1 GCA_021849525.1 Chloroflexota bacterium | reverse complement strand
ATCTGGCTTCCTTACGAGACGCTCGCCAGTTCTTGAATTTTGCCCGGACACTTTCCTATTCGGAAGAGAAAATCAATCTGGTGCTTAATCAATCTGGACATAAAGCAGACGTGAAATTGAATGATATTGAAAAGGTATTGCACTCAAAGATTTTGGGAACCATCCCTGCTGATGAAGATATGATGCTGAGCTGTTTGAACGATGGTGTTCCGATCGTATTGAAAAAGTCCCAGCATCCCATCAGTAAAGCCTTCAAAGCTCTGTCTGCTGCTCTGATGAATACTCTGGCCACGCTGCCGCCACCCGGATCTGAGAAAAATAATTCTGCTTCGGATGTGCTGCGGAAATCCTCTTATCTGGGATAGATTACCGGGGGAGGTTCTGTTTGATTGAGAATTTGATGAATTCACCGTTATTAATCATTGCCATCGCCAGTGGGCTGGGTGTCATTCTGGTTGGGATTGGATTTTTCTTGATCCCTACCATGACTCGCAGCCGGCTGGACCAGTTTGTCGATTCCAGTAACTTTGGCGCAGTGGATACCAGCCAGCAACGGAATGACCAGCTGAATAGTTTCCGCCAGCGCTTAAATAGTGGCCTGTCATTCCTATCGTCGAATGATTTGCGTATCAAACTGACCAGTGCACACTGGCAAATTACAGATCACGAATATATTCTTTTACAAGTTCTCGGAACTCTACTCGGCTTTGCCGTTGGCTGGTGGATAACCCGGTCGATGATTGGTGGGGCAGGTCTGGCAATATTGATGTATGTTCTGCCAGGGATCAGCCTGACCCGCAGCGTGGAAGTCCGCCGTCAAAAATTCGCCAATCAGCTGCTGGATGCCCTGGTCTTGATCCGGGGCGCTATCCAATCTGGCTACAGCCTGCTCCAATCCTTAGATCTGGTTCACAAAGAAATGGCTGCGCCGGCTTCCGAGGAATTCGAGCGGGTGATCCGTGAAGTTCAATTGGGATTGCCGCTCAATCAAGCCTTGTTGAACTTATCGGCCCGGATGAAAAATGACGATCTCTACATGGTGGTCACGGCGATTATCATCAACCTGCAGGTAGGCGGGAATTTAACCACCATGCTCACTTCGGTCACAAATACGATCCGTTCCCGGATCTATCTATTCGGTGAAATTCGTTCTTTGACGGCTTACGCTCGATATGCCGGTTTGCTGCTGACACTCATCCCCTTTATTACCGGCCTGGTCATCTTTTTTATCAATCCCACTTATTTTGACAAGGTGCCACAATCGATCATCTCTCAATTGCTTTTATGTGGAGCAGTTGTATTACTGGTCATCGGGAATATTTGGATGCGCAGGCTCGTCAAAATTAAAATATAGGTCGGATCCAGGAGACTTAACCGATCATGGATGTTCTCACTCTGGGTGTTCTAATTGCAGCTTTCTTGGTCGTTTTTGGATTCACGATCGCGCTGGTAAGTATGCGGGTGATGCGCGGCGACACCGTTCAGACCCGCATGCAGGAGTTTGTCGTTTCCCCGGGCTCAACGGGAATGGTTTATGCCGAGGTTCAAAACGGCGCTGAGCAGCTGCAGGGGTCGTTATTTCGCCGCACAATAGTGCCATTCTTTCTAAAGATCGTTGGTTTCTTTGGGAAGTTTTTCTCAAAAGGATCGATCGAACAACTTAATTGGAAACTTTCAATTGCTAAGAATCCACTGAAATTAAGAGCCATAGAATTCAATGGATTGCGGATCATCCTCCTTCTCGGTGGCATCCTCCTTGCATATCTTCTCCTTGCCAGCAATCAGTATCAAAATCGGATTTCCTATCTGGGTGCAGCCGGGATCATTCTGGTGACGATCCTTCTACCCGATGCCTGGCTTAATGGGCAGGTGCGCAAAGCGCAAAGCGAAGCGCAAGGTGGTTTAGCCGACGCTATCGACATGCTCTCAGTATGCGCCTTTGCAGGTTTGGGATTTGACCAGTCTTTGCAGCGGGTTAGCGAATACTGGCGGAACACGCTGGGGATGGAATTCAAACGGGTTGTAAATGAAATCGAGCTTGGGGTATCTCGGGCGGATGCTTTGCGTAATATGAGTGAACGGCTGCGTATTCCTGAGCTGACTACATTCGTGGCGATTATTATTCAGGCCGATAACCTGGGCATGCCTACCGCTGACGTGTTACATGCTCAAGCCGAGCAGATGCGGGTGCTCAGGCAGTTCCGGGCCAAAGAAGTCGCCAATAAATTGCCCGCCAAAATGATCATGCCCCTGGCTTTTATGATCTTACCGGCATTACTGGCGGTCTTATTTGCCCCATTAATTCCTTCCTTAGTGAACCTGTTCACTGGTTTTTAATGGATTTACTGAGTGATCAACCAAGAGACGATTAGATGATGAAACAGGGACCAAATATGGCTAAAGAGCCTGAAGAAACCTCAGCTGTACAACCTGCTCAGCTGGATGGAAAAGTCGCCGGTAATCCTGACCTGGCGACAGATCGGGATTATCAGGAACTGCTGATACATTATCAGAACGCAGAGTGGGACCAGTGCCGCCAGTTGATCGATAGTCTGTTGGAGCGCTATCCCGATCAACAAGTGCTGCTTGATTTTAAAGCCGATATCGATGTTCAGCTTCTGCTCAAGAAAATGAGCAAAGATAAATCGAGATCGAAGGTAAAGAAAATTATCTTTTCTGCGCTAACGGTCCTGGTTCTGGTTGTGGTTGGCATGATTGTGCTTGGCTTTTTTACCCAACAAACTGTTTCAGCATATCAACGTGAAGCCGAAAGTTACCAGGCACAGCTTGAGCAATTCCACCAGGAAAACCTGAGTCTGTTAGAAAACCAGGCTCGAACTGCCCTCCAGGCAGGAAAGCCAGAAGTCGCTCTGGAAATCCTTGGCAAGATCGACGCTCAGGACCCAAATTATCCAGCCCTGGTAGACCTGCGTGTGGAGGCCAGTGGACAACTGGAATTAATAGATATTTATGATCAGGCGATGCAGGAGCTGGCGTTGGAAAATTATCCCACTGCCCTGGATCTCTTTAACCGGATCAAGGCAATAGCCCCCATTTTTCGCGATGTTAACTACCGGATTAGCTGGATCAACAGTTACCAGCACAGGATGCAATTAGTCGCCGATGGGGAAAACGCCTATAAGCACAAAGAATGGCAAGCTACAATTCAGTTTTACGAAGAAGCCCTGTCTTTAGACAGCTCGGTTAATTCCCCGATGATCAAAGATCAATTGCTGTATAGCTATCTCAACAGCATCATTGAAACCCTGAGCAGAGAAGACCATACGGTTGAGGAGCTTGAACGATCAGGGGTCTATTATCGTAAAGCAATTGCGCTCATCCCACAGGACAAGGATTACATATCTGAACGTGAGCAATTGCAGAGCTTAAGCCTCGAGTTGCTGGTTTCTAAAAATTATCAGATGGCAAAGGTCCTGTTAGGTGATCCTAATCACACACAGGTAACGGTGGGTAAAGCGATTAGTTTCTTGAAGTATGCCAGCGAGTTAAAACCGGATAACCAGCTTTTCAAAACAGAACTGAACAAAGCTCAGATTTATCAGTCTGTTCTCGAATATTTTGACCAGGGAAAGATGCAACAGGCAATTGCCGGCCTGGAAGACCTTGCTCGCTTCGACCGCCAGTACCCAAATGGGATGGGATCCGTTTTACTCTATGAGGCTTATGTCTCTCAAGGGTTAAAACTCCACAATACCGGCTTCTATCGTGATGCCCGGGTCAATTTTGAGCAAGCTGAATTGATTGCCTGGGAACACCCTGAAAACGCCATGCAGCTTGTCCTGGTACAGATCGATCTTGGAAAAACGATTGGCAAGCTGGAAAATTACCAGGATGCGGTTTCCTACATCGAATATGCATTGAAGAATATACCGGATGTGATTGCGAAGGTTGAGGACCAGGAATTCATTGAAACTCTCCATCAGGCGCGCCAGCTATCTGGTGAGGCGAAGTACAACGAGGCTTATGCCGCCTACCAGGATCTGCTGTCGAAAATGGATTTGCTTTTCATCACTCAGGATGTGGCGGTAAGCGCCGGCGACAACCTTTTCTACCTTGCCTATCAATATCAGTCGACCATTCAGGCTATTCAACTTATGAATGATGTTGAATTCCCGGTGATTACGCAAGCCCAAAAACTTACCATCCCATCGCTGCCATAGACAGATTGGGTTCAGAACGGTTGCTAACATTCGTTTAGGAGTGCTGTATGTTTACAAATCGCCCAGCTATCAAGAAAGATAACCAAAACGGCGCCCCATCTTCTGGCACAGATGGAAATTCGAATAATGGGAATAATGACTCCGAAGCGACATTTCGGGAATTAGTGCAAAAGCGACTCCTGGCAGACTCGAATGGAGCAGTGCCAATTGACAATCCGGTCAAGCTGAAGCAAATGATCGAGGGTATCTTCAACGAGATCCTGGTGGAGAAAAACCTGCTCTTGAATCGTGAAGAACGATTGCAACTGCTGGATAGTATCGTTTCAGAGATCACCGGCTATGGTCCGATCGACCCACTTCTGAAAGACCCGGACATCACCGAAATCATGGTGAATGGTCCTTCTGACGTATTTATTGAAAAAAACGGTTTGATTGAATATACCTCGGTTAAATTTGACGATGAAACACATTTACGCAGGATCATTGACAGGATTGTTTCGCCTTTGGGTCGCCGGGTGGATGAAGCTTCACCCATGGTGGATGCTCGCTTGCCCAGTGGTTACCGGGTGAATGCGACGATCCCCCCGCTCTCCTTAGTTGGCCCGGTTCTGACCATTCGTAAA
>JAJZSS010000211.1 GCA_021849525.1 Chloroflexota bacterium | reverse complement strand
AGACCATGGCATCAGCCAGATTGCTGATTATGGGATCAACTCAAGACCCTTCAGTCCCGTGGAGATTAAGTGTGACATCAGCCGCGAGCTGGCGCTGCAGGTACAGGAAAAAGAAATCGATTGGCCAGGTGTTTCGGTCAATATCCAACCGGTCCGGGATTATCCGACGGGCTCACTCACAGCCTCATTAATCGGATTTCTAGGCCCTATCCCAGCGGCATCCGAAGATGAGTTCATCTCCAAAGGCTTTGTTCCCAATCGGGACAAGGTCGGTTACGCCGGCCTGGAATTAGAATATCAAGATCTGCTGGCTGGCAGGAACGGTGAACGCGATGTTGAAGTGGATGTGGGTGGGCAAGTATTGCGGGATATCAAACCACCGGTCAATCCAATTTCGGGTGAGAATATCCGCCTGACAATCGATATCCGCTTGCAACAGGCAGCTGAGGCAATATTTAAGAAAGAGTTAGCCGGCTGGAATGCGTGGTTGAATGACGAGCGCTACCGGACCGGGGTCGTCATCGCCATGAACCCTCAAACCGGAGAAATCCTGGCGATGGTCTCCTATCCTTCCTATGAAAACAATCGCATGGCGCGGGTCATCCCGGCTTATTATTACGAACAATTGGTGCGCGATCCCAGCAACCCGCTGTTGAACCACGCCGTTGGGGACGTGCTGCCGGCAGGTTCGGTTTTCAAGCTGGTAACCGCCGTTGGCTCGCTGAACGAAGGAGTGGTCACCCCCGAGCAGATCATTGAAGCCCCACCCGAGCTGATTATCACCGAGAAAAATTACCTGAGCACCAATGATTCTGGTCTGGCCCGCCGCTTTGTCGACTGGAATGATGCCGGCTTTGGGCAGCTTGATTTTGTGCATGGCCTGGCCAACTCGAGCAATGTTTATTTTTACAAGCTTGGCGGTGGATATCAAGATGAAGTTCCGGAGGGTCTGGGTATCTGCCGCCTGGGCACTTACGCCGCAGCCTTAGGGTATGGCGAAGCTCCTAATGTGGGCCTGCCTGATGAACAAAAAGGCTTGATCCCCAATCCGACCTGGAAGCGGGTGACCCACGGTGAAAGCTGGACCACGGGGGATACTTACATTGCTGGAGTGGGACAGGGCTATGTGCTGGCAACACCGATCCAGGTGTTGATCTCTGCAGCGATTATCGCCAATGACGGAAAATATATGCAACCCACCCTGGTGCGCGAAATCCTGGATGAGGATGGGAATGTTACCCAACCTTTTGAGCCTCAGTTGCGCTGGGATTTGACGCAAGACGCCATTATCCAGGAATACGGCGAGACAACCATTCGAGGCTGTGAGCCGATCGCTGGACAGACGCGCACGGTTGCCCCCTGGGTATTTGAAAAAGTACAGGAAGGGATGCGCCTGGCAGTGACGGATGGTACCCTCTCCAATCCGATCATCGGATTCGGCCCCGATTCTCTCGAAGTCGCTGCGGCTGGCAAAACCGGTACTGCTGAATACTGCGATAAGTATGCCAATGAAAAGAATCGCTGTATTTATGGTGCCTGGCCTTCACACGCCTGGACGGTGGCTTTCGCTCCCTTTGAGAATCCCGAAATTGCTGTAGTCGCCTTCGTCTATAACGGAGAAGAAGGCGCTACTGTCGCCGGTCCAATCGTCGCCCAGACCCTCAAAGCCTATTTTGAGCTGAAGAAGATCGATAATGCGCTGCAAGCACCCTGAGCACGGCTGTGCTATAATCAGCCAATATCTTACGGGGAACCCTGGGGATTGTAAAGCGTGCATGCGGTATTAATAAAACCGGGCACAGACAGAAACGGCATGGAAATATCCACCAAGTTCCAAATAAAAGGGATCCGAGAAGGGCTGCTGGTCACCCTGGGAGATGCTCCATGGGAGCAGGTGTATGCGGCGTTGATCGAACACCTGGACGAGCAGCGTGATTTTCTAAAAGGCGCACGCCTGGCATTGGATGTGGGTAATCACATGCTCAAAGCCGCAGACCTAGGCCAGATCCGCAACCAGATCTCGGAGCGAGATTTAACACTCTGGGCAGTCATCAGTAATTCACCGACTACCGAACGGACAGCCCAGACTCTGGGTTTGGAAACACGGCTCTCTAAACCAAAACCAGAACCTGCTGCCCAGGATACCCGCTACCAGGATGGTGACCCGGCAATTCTGGTCCACCGCACCCTGCGGTCCGGTTACAGCCTGCAAAATCCTGGGCATGTAGTTATTCTCGGAGATGTGAACCCTGGAGCCGAGATAATCTCGGGTGGGGATGTGATCGTTTGGGGGCGGTTACGCGGGATGGTGCATGCTGGAGCCGGCGGGAATGAAAGCGCGGTAATCTGTGCTCTCGACCTGGCGCCAACCCAGCTGCGCATCGCCGGGGTTATTGCGATCACCCCGCAGCGCCGTGGCAAATCTCAACCTGAGATGGTACGGATCTTAAATGGTCAGGTAGTGGCTGAACCCTGGAATCCAAAGAAAAAAGATTGAACAGGATGATTGAATGGACTATAGTGGGAACGGAAAACAATTTAGTGGGAAAGTCGTTACGGTTACTTCTGGGAAAGGCGGGGTAGGGAAAACCACTCTGACTGCGAACCTGGCAGCTGCTCTGGCTGCCGATGGACAGAAAGTGGTATGTATCGATGGCGATATCGGACTGCGCAACCTGGATGTTGTCCTGGGCCTGGAAAATCGGATCGTGTATGATCTGGTGGATGTGGTTGAAGGGCGCTGCCGCCTGCGCCAGGCGATGATCCGTGACAAACGTTTACCCGAGCTGTATCTGATCCCGGCTGCCCAAACCCGGGATAAAAATGCGGTCTCCCCAAGCGATATGATCCGTCTGACAAATGAATTGCGACCGGAAATGGATTGGATTTTGATCGACTCACCGGCCGGGATCGAGCGCGGTTTTCGCAACGCCATTGCCCCGGCTGACATCGTCCTGGTCGTCACCAACCCCGAAGTTTCTGCAGTGCGAGACGCAGACCGGATTATTGGCTTGATCGAGGCTGAGGAAAAAGGTCCGGCACGGCTGGTGATCAATCGCATCAAACCGGCGATGGTCAAGCGGGGTGAGATGCTTTCGATGGAAGATGTTTTAGAACTGCTGGCAATTGAATTGATAGGATTAATTCCGGACGATGAAGGTGTAGTCACCAGCTCCAATCGGGGTAACCCGATTGCCATCGAAGGAAAATCCAAAGCTGCTCAGTCTTTCCGGAATATTGCCCAGCGATTACAGGGTCATAAGGTACCATTCCTGGAGCTCCAGGAAGACGGAAATTTATTCGGGCGGCTGGCCCGACTCCTGCGACCGGGAGGCAACTAGATGAGCAATTTCCTCGAAAAATTATTCCGGCGTGAACCGAACAGTGCCTCCCAGGCCAAGGAACGCTTGAAACTGGTTTTGATCCACGACCGGACCGATATGGCGCCAGGGACGCTGGAAGAAATGAAGGACGAGCTGATTGCCGTCATCTCACGGTACGTCGATATCGAGCCCGAAGCGGTGCGGATCGATATGACGCAGGATGGACGCGAGCAACGCCTGATCGCCGACATACCACTCCGCCCGGCGAAACGCAGGAGACCATAACTGGTTCTCGATGGACGATAAGACTTCGATATCCTGGCGACACTTCGACTTCTGGTTGCTTGGCGCGGTAGCTCTGCTGGTGATCTTCGGCATCACCATGATCCGCTCAGCAGTAGCCGGGAACATCGAGCTCGAAGAGCTGGATGTTGTAACCCGCCAGATTATCTTCGCCGTGGGTGGTTTTATCGTCGTATTGATCACCGCTTCCGTAGATTACCGGCTGTGGGCTTCGATCAGCCGGACACTTTATCTGGGTACCGCTGGTTTACTGGCTGTTTTAACGGTCGTCGGTGCGGCTTTGTTCGGCTCGGCGCGCTGGTTTGATACCGGTGTAATCCTGATCCAGCCTTCGGAAATTGCCAAAATCGTCTTAATCCTCGTCCTGGCAGATTTCTTCAGCCGCAACCAGGAATTTATCGGGAATTTGCACATTGTCTTTCGCAGCTTTCTTATGGCCATGGGGATTGTGGTTTGGGTAATCCTGCAGCCAAATTTATCGACCTCGATCGTTATGATGGTCCTGTGGTTCGCCATGTTGTGGGCTGCCGGCTTGCGCGTCAAACATCTGCTAACTTTCGGCGGAGGTGGGCTTTTAGTCCTCGCCATCCTGACGCCCATATTAATCAGTGCGGATGTCATCAAAGAATACCAGATCGCCCGGGTTACGAATTTCTTATTCCCTGACGAAACCGCCAGTTATGGCGAGAGTTATAACATCCAGCAAGCTTTGATCAGCATCGGCTCGGGAGGCTGGTTTGGGCAGGGTTACGGGCATGGCAGCCAGGTGCAGCTGCGCTTCTTGAAAGTACGCACCTCCGATTTTATATACTCGGCAATGGCAGAAGAGTTTGGTTTTGTGGGTGTGGTCCTGGTAACTCTGGTATTGCTATTTGTGATTTATCGCTGTATGCGGGCGGCACGACTATCTCAAGATACCTATGGGGCCTTGATATGTTATGGCGTGGCTACCCTGCTTACTTTCCAGGCGATGGTGAATATCGGGGTGAATTTGAATTTACTCCCAGCAACCGGGTTGACTCTGCCGTTTGTGAGTTACGGCGGTAGCTCGCTGCTCTCTTCACTCATCGGGATTGGATTGGTTGAGAGTGTTATCCTGAGGCACCGATCGCTTGAATTTTAATTTTGGCCGCTTTTTGGCGCGCCTGTTGATTGTTTGGATCTAGGAGCCACCCAATG
>JAJZSS010000210.1 GCA_021849525.1 Chloroflexota bacterium | reverse complement strand
TCTATACCGGATCCCTGGACCCTGGCAGTGGTCTGGATGCTGATACCTTGTATTACATATACTGCACCGCCAACTGTGGCGATATGAATACAGGGCTTTGGGATGGGTACTCACTGGATTTGCCAGCCGGCGTCGGCACCTACGCCCATCTGGCAATCGACTCCCAGAACCTACCGCGGCTGGTTTACGAAGATGTGAGCTACGGATTGCAGTACAGCTGGTGTACCTCGGCCTGCGAGACCGCTAACCCGGTCTGGCAAACCCTGCTCGCTGATTCGAGCGCCACACTCGACCAGACCGAGCCTGTTCCCCCCATACCGCCCTGCCAGGTTGCCGGGTGGTTTACCGGCAAGCGGCCCTCCATTGCCCTTGATCCTGCCGGAAACCCGCGCATCGCCTATGACGCCGAGCACTGGCAAGGGCTTGACCCGCTCAACTACCCACCCGGAAATCCTGGCTGCCCCGGTTTTGAGATGGACCAGATCAACGCCCGCTTTACGCTCTTTAACCAGCCTTAAGGAGGATAAGGGATGTTCCTGGCTCACCAGTCCAAAATAAATATCACACGAGGAGAACTGCGATGAAAAAACGATTTTTGGCTTTCGTGCTGGGGATACTTTCCTTTCATGCAGAAGGAAAGGCAAGGAGACCCAATCCATGAAACCACGCTGGCTTGTTTTCGCCTTGTTGCTAGCTCTGGCGCTTCCCCCCGGGCTATTCTCCCGCAGCCGCCCCGGTAGCCCGGCTGCGACCAACTGGCAATCCACCTCGGAAGCAATCGCTGCGCCCGAAGAGGCTGCCGAAATCTTCTATGTCGACTGGAATATCTCCGCCAATGGGGAGTCCGACGTAATGAATGGCGGCGATCGTACGGTCACCAGCGAGTTAATTCAAATCACCGGCAGCGCGGTGGTGAAAAAGCCGGCGCAGGGATTTCTCGAGACCATCCCATTTCAAACCACCATCACCGACAACCGCTACGTGGTCGAGTCCGGTCAGTGTTTTGAAAACCATGGGAGGTGGTCGATCACCGATCCAGGCCGTTACAACGGCGGCCCGGACCTATTTTGGGTATTTCCTTACAAATTCATGCCTTTGCAGCGGGGGGACGGAAGCTGGTACATGGATAATCCCCTGGATGACCTTGATTTTGCCATTAATGGCCAGCTGGGGCGCACCTTCAACTATCGGATAGATTACAGAGATCTCGACCTTTGTGGAGGCCAAGACAACATTGGCACCAGCTCCTGGGAACAGATGTATTATGCATCCATTCTCACGCCGCTCAGGGATAAACCGCTTGAAGGCGACCTCAGCGGGACTGTCTTCAGTCTCTCTGATACCTACAATCTGGAGTATTGGGACCCGCCGCTTACCGTGAATTTCAATGCCACCGTGCGCGTGGGCTGCGCAGCCAGCACCGCCATTGCTCAGGCGCACCCGGAGGTGATCCAGGTGCCCAACCAGGCGTGTAGCTGCAAAAATCTTCCGGCCCCGATCGATATCAACGACCCGTACATCACTGGCCTGAATGTGAGCCTGGAAGGAGAAGATACCACCCCCGATGCAGGTACCTTCGTGACTGCATCGGTGACCTGCGAGGGTGTGCCGGTGAAGAACGCCCCTCTCGAGGTTTCGCTGGTGGTCGCAGAAGATAGCGGCGGGCACGTCCACGGCGGTCCACGTCGCCCGCGCGGCTCGCTCAATCATCAGAAAATCACCGACCAGAACCCGAGCATCTTTACCACCACCGGCAGCGACGGCCAGGCCCGGATTTTCTTCGAGCCCGGCCGCGACCTGTCTGGTGACATGCACGGCATCGCCGGGTGGTATACCCTGAAAGCGCGTTCAACAATCCCCCGCTTTAAAAACCAGGTTGCCAGGGAACACATTCGAGCTCGCCTGGATCTTAACCTCCTGCCACAAGATGACACCTATATGAATGTAAGCAACCTGGATACGGGTCACTTTCATGGCGTTCATTTCGGGGTCGAGACAACCCTGGACGCCGTCCAGGATTTTGCCTTGGCCTGGACCCAGCGCCAGCTGGATCACGACGATGACCTGGCTTTTTACGGGAAACCGCCTTGGCCCACCGTCAAAATGAAAGTTTGGGCGATCAGCACAAAAGATGGTGGCCTGTTCGATCTGCCTCTCGCCGGATGGTGGCGTATGCCGTTCTACCGGCACAACCAGGGTACGGATGTCTTGTTCGGCTTCGACACCAATAGTCTCTCATTCCCTGTCAGCCAGGCTGAGGCGCAGGTATGGCTGGCGCGCGAGTTTGGCAGCCTTGGGGCAGAGTACGGCTCCTGGTTTAATGATGGCGGTTCGCAGTACAATCTGGCAATTGGTCGTTCGGTGTCCCCCCAGGCGCTGCAATCTCCCACCCTGGATCCCGACGTGACGGCAACTGCCATACTGCAGGATCAGACTGGCAGGTCCGTAGCCGGCACCGGGCAGACGGTGACGTACACGGTAGGATTAGAGAACTTAACGCGCAGCACTCTGGCGAGCGATGTGTTGCTAAATGCGTCGCTGCCAGCCGGCCTAAACTTTCTCAGCGCCAACCCCCCTCCGGACTACATGGCCAACGCCGGAACGCCGGTGTGGGATGTCGGCAGCCTGCCGGCCGAGGCGATCCCGCGGGTCTTTGCGGTCGTCGCCCAGGTGGATCCGTCGGTCGCCCCCGGCAGCGTCTTGACTGTGACCACCACTGCCACAACCAGCGGTCCCGACGCGGACCCGGCCAACAACCAGTTCGTCACCTCAGGCTTGCAGGTGCAGTCACCCGGCCCAGATCTGGTGGTCGCCTCAGACCTGGAAGCCACCGCTCTGGTTGTCAGCGCGCCGGTCAGCGCGACCCTTATGGTGGCCAATGACGGGAACACCTCGGCCCTCAGTAGCTGGATAGAGCTGCTGGTACCGGGCGGGATCACCCTCACCCAAACTACCCCACCCGCCAGCCCCATCCCGGGCGGCGTGCGCTGGAATGTGGGCACACTGGCCCCCGGCGACATGCAGTCGGTTCACGTCGTCCTGCGCGTCGATCCCTCCTTGCTCGACCTTGCCGCGCTGGCAGCCGATGATCCGCCATACCCGCTGTCCTTCACGCTGGCAGCTGGCTCTTCCGCCACGGACATGGATCCGGCAAACAACCAGGAACAGGTGAGCCGGCGCGTGGTGCTGCCCGGCGCCGATCTGCTGGTGGCGCTCAAGCCACATGGCGCGCCGGGTCCGGGAGTCTTTACCGTCGGCCAGGAGATTACGTATACTTTGAGCTATGCCAACTACGGAAACCAGACCGCCAGCGAAGCCAACGCGTCCATGCTTCTGTGGCCGGGTCTTGCCTTCCTTGGATCGCAGCCGCAGCCGGCTTCGAACTCGCTCGACCCGTCCTCGGGCGTGCGAACGCTCACCTGGAACCTGGGTGACCTGCCTACGGGTGAGTATGGTGACATTCAGGTGCTTCTGCGGTTTGACAGCGTGCCGGGGACAGGCAGTATTTTAATGGCCAGCGCCGCCAGCAACAGCATCGATATCAATCAAACGAATAACGTCGAGATGGAAATTCGTGGCGCGAACTTTGGAAACAAAGTGTGCCTGCCGATCTCGATACGAAGCGATTAGGAAAGAAAGGGCGGATCGTATCACGAACAGTGTAAAACGACAGGCAGGCAAAAGAGGTTCAGAATGGCTGCGTTCGCTGTAGCCCTTCTGTATTTCAGGCTGAGCAGCCAGCTTTATGGCGCCCCACCTGCCTCTACGCTCAAACCTGCACCGTCACATCGTCCATATTCATCGCCGTCACCCCGTCGGCGCCATGGCCTTCGTCCGAGATCAGATCGGAAAGATCACTGGCAGCACGCTCAGCAGCATGGAAGAAACCTGGACTAACAACGGTTTCGGCGAGTCGGTCAGTTATACCGGTTCTTTCAATGATGATCTGGACAAATCTGGTTATCCCTTAATAAAAGAGTATGCCATGATCCCTTCCAAAAAAGGCCTTTCGATCGCATTCGCTCGAATTGCAAGCATAGTGTTGGTGATCACTATCCTCGCAGGCTGCACCCGCTCACCAGCGGTGGTCCCAACCGCGATGGACACCAATTCCATCCCTGATTCCCAGGTTAAACAGGATATTGTCACGCTTGGGGTGGAAATATTCGACCCTGCTCTCGCCTTTGCACGATTTCCGGAGCAGAAAGATTCAGAGGCAGCTGCCGCCTTCCTCCAGCAGCTCGACCAGGGCCTGGTCGACCAGACCCGCCAGGCAGCCGGCCTGGCTGAGGTGCTGGGGGACCAGGCCGCTGAAGTCTTTGCCCGCATGGACCGCGCCCGCGCCGCCGCCTTGCAGCAGTGGGCTGCTGAAAGCGCACAGTCGGCGCGGCCGCGCCTCCAGACCGTCGCCTGGCGCATCCCCGCGCCGGCCAGACCGGCGATCGCCCAGCAGAAGGGCGCCGGCTTCCCACAGTTCATCGTCGCCTTGTCGCCAGGCGGGTTCGCCGATAAAGTTATCGAATGGGAGCAAAAATTTAACGATAAATTTCCCGACCTTGAGAGTGGGACAGCCACTGAAGTGGATGGAGTCAAATCCACCGTGATCGTCTCCAAACGCTTGGAAGGGGATAGCCTGGTGGTGGATGCGAAGCTCACCTCCAGCCTGCCGCTTACCATTCCACCAGGCGCCACACTGGAAGAGACCATCCTGGGCACCATCAAGGTGAAGGTCTGTCCGGATCCCGCGGGGACCGTGCAGGGCAGTCTGTTGATCGTTGCCAGCTCAGCAGTTGGCAGCAGCGCCTCT
>JAJZSS010000209.1 GCA_021849525.1 Chloroflexota bacterium | reverse complement strand
GCCACCTCTTCCATCAGATCGGCGACCCCGGTAATCCCCACCCCGATATCCAGCCGGTGGTCGGGTGTTGAAACCTGTACCCGATCTCCCTGCACCTGTACCTGGAACTCCAGCCGCTGGAGCAGCTCGGCGATCTGCTCGGCACTTAATTGAATCCCCAGCCAGCGCTGCACGTCGCCCGGGGTGATCTCCACCTGCGGGTTCTCCGGCGGGAGTGGATAATTATCGACCAGGCCCTCAGCCACTTCACCCCCCGCCCACAGGCGCATCAGCTCCAGGCCTCTCCGCACACCCCGCTCTGCCATCGCCGGGTGAACGCCGCGCGAAAAACGAAAACTGGCCTCGGAAGTCAGGTTTTGAGCCTGGGCGGTCTTGCGAATATTGATAAAATTCCAGGCTGCGCCCTCCAGCAAGATGTTGCGTGTGACTTCACTCACTTCCGTTTCAGCCCCGCCCATCACACCCGCGATCGAAAGCGCCCCTGCTGTGTCACACACCAGCACCGTGGTGGCATCCAGCGTGCGCTCCACGCCGTCCAGGGTGGTCAATTTCTCGCCGGGGTGGGCTGTGCGGGTGATAATGGTCGGTATGCCTCCCCCCGCCCGCTGGACCAACACGTCATAATCGAAGGCGTGCAGCGGCTCGCCTACTTCCAACATGGCGTAATTGGTTGCATCCACAATATTATTGATCGGGCGCATCCCCGCCAGGCGCAGGCGGCGCTGGATTTGATAGGCGCTCGGTCCAATCTGGATATTGCGCACCAGGCCCAGCACAAAACGTGGATTCAGCTCTGGCTCCAGGATCTCGATCCGGGCCTGGACCGGCCCGCCGCTGGCATTCAGGGTATAGAAATCCGGCGGGATTTTGAGCGGCTTACCAGTGATGGCAGCAATCTCCCGCGCTACACCGATCACACTAGCTGCCCGGGCTGTGTTAGGCAGGATCGAGATTTCCAGCACCGCATCACCCATGTATTCCGCCAGTGGTACGCCCACCGGGGCGTCATCGTCCAGGATGATCACCCCTTCGTGCTCGTCCGAAATCCCCAGCTCCTTTTCGGAGCAGATCATGGAATAAGAGTCGATCCCCCGGATCTTCGCTCGTTTGAGGGTGGTGAGCACCTGACCGGCCTGGTGCCCATCATAAATTCGAGCTCCCTCGCGCGCATAAGCTACCTTCAAAGGGTTGTCCAGCGTTCCCAGGCCTTTATACGGGTATAGATTTGGTGCGCCGGTAAGCACGATCTGCTCGCCTTCGCCGTCATCCAGCCGGCACAGCACCAGGCGGTCGGCGTTGGGGTGGGGCATCACTTCCGTGACTGACGCCGTCACTATTTTTGCCGGGTCCCACTCCAACCCGAGGATTTTGGCCTCCGGCCGGCTGGCGTGAGCCAGGGTTTGATTCTTCTCACCCGGCAGTGGCAGGCCCGCGTAGCGGATTTCTTCCACTTCCAGCCCCGCCATGGTTAGCTGGCGCGCCAGCTCCTCGGGGGAAAGCTCAATCTCAACAAAATCTTGTAGCCAGGATAAGGGCATTTTCATCGCATTGTCCCTCAGAATTGTTCCAAGAACCGCAGATCGTTCGCCCAGAACGAGCGAATATCCTCAATCCGGTGGCGCAGCATGGTCACCCGCTCCGGGCCCATCCCTGCTGCAAACCCGCTGTAGCGCGCCGGGTCGTACCCGCCGTTGCGCAAGACCACCGGGTGGACCATCCCGCAGCCCATGATTTCCAGCCAGCCGGAGCCTTTGCACACCCCGCAGCCGGCCCCGCCGCACACAAAACATTCCACGTCCATCTCCGCACTCGGCTCGGTGAACGGAAAATAAGAAGCCCGGAAGCGCGTCCGCACCTGCTGCCCGAATAATCGCCGGGCAAACTCGCTGATCGTTCCCTTCAGGTCCCCAAAGGTGATATTCTTGCCCACCGCCAGCACTTCCACCTGGTTGAACTGCATCTCATGCCGGACGGTGACCTGTTCGTAGCGGAAACACATCCCCGGCAGGATAATTCGCACCGGGGGTGGATTGTCCGGATTCTCTGCCGCGTACTCGCGCATGGCGCGGATTTGCCCCGGCGAGGTATGGGTGCGCATCACGATGGGGTTATCCCCGCGCTCGCGGCTGCTTTCCACGAAATAGGTATCCTGCATCTCCCGCGCCGGGTGACCAACAGCAAAGTTCAGCAATTGGAAATTGATCTCATCGGTCTCCACCTCAGGCGACCGGTAAACCTGGAAGCCCATATCCCCAAACACCCGCGTGATTTCGTTCAGTGTGCGCGTGGCAGGGTGCAGCCTGCCCAATGTCTGCGGCCTGCCCGGCAGGGTCACATCCAGCTTTTCCGCTTGCAGGCTGCGCTGCAAGGCCAGCCGGTGCATGTTCTCGCTCCGCTCAGCCAGGGCAGCTTCCAGGGCGCGTTTCACTTCATTGGCCCGCCGCCCCACCAGTGGGCGCTCCTCCTTCGTGAGCTTCCCCATCTGGTCGAAAATCTGCATCAACGGCGCGCTCCGCCCCAGATATGCAATCTTCCACTGCTGCAGGCTGTCCTCATCCTGGACCCTTTCCAGGGAAGCCAGCGCCGTGCTTTCGATCTCATTCAATTTCTCAAGCATAATTCCTCCACCATCCGTTAATCAAAGCTCCGCAGCTTTACTTTCTACGCCGAGATCAGCGGTGTTAGCCAACAAAAAACCCGCCCCATCTAGGGACGGGAATTTTCCCGCGCTACCACCCTGCTTGGCCGCTCTCGCAGCCCTCTCGACCCAACAACCGTCAGAACGGTGATTGGACTCCCCGCTAACGCTGGGATTGCGACCCAAACTACTGGACCTGCACCCTGGTTGGCGCTCTCAGATCGTTCCCCTGGGTAGCTCAGGAGGGAACTTCAGCCAGTTTGCCCCGGGCCGGGGTCTCAGTCTATGCCCCAGGCCTCCCTGTCGGTTTCAGCAAGTTCTGGTGAACCTGCTTGGCTTACTTTCCTCCATCAAAGCCGTTATTCTATGTATGCCTAATTATCCGCAAAAAACCCGCGATGTCAAGCCACTGACTTTTTTTCTGGTTTTTAGTAGTCTAGACCATAACAAAAAAAGCTGCTCTTGTGGGAGCAGCTTTTTTATCAATCCGCACCGGCAGCATGTAGAACTATAGGCCTTTTGTGAGAGTGGCTACCGCGAGCAGGGCAAAGCCGACAAACACGAACCAGAAAGCATAAGGGGATACTAAGGGAATTGTAGCAAACGTGCCGATAAAGCCAAGCACGCCCAATAGGACCGCGATCCAGAATGTAACAACTTTGGGAGCTGAGAGTTGCATTTTATCCTCCAAAAAAAGAAAAATAGCGAGATTTAACCGGTGCAGTCTAACAGGTATAACCCCCATCCGATTGACTGGTTGCGCCTCTGCTGGAAAAATAATCGTCTCTCGATCACGGATTGCTCATGTACGCATCGAGGCGCGGATCTCCGGCGTACACCCCGCGATATTCTTCGGGCAGCATTGCCGCAATCCGGAGCATAATTTGATCCGTGTTTTCCTGCATTTGGTCGCCCCGGCTCTTGCGCTCCAGGGGTGGCAGGCAAAATGGCTCTCCAATGCGCACGATCACGTGCGGTCGGCGCAGCCTGGCCCAGGTCTGAAAGATGCGGTCCGTTCCACTGACCGCCACTGGAATGACCGGAACTCCTGCTTTGTCTGCCAGGTAAGCCACCCCGGTTTTGGCTGCAATCAGCCCCTGGCTGCTGCTGCGCGTGCCTTCTGGAGCAATCCCCAGCAGCCCTCCATTGTGTAAATACTCGGTCGCCTCCCGCAAAGCCCGGAAATCGGTATCTTCACGGTGGATCCAGATCCCACCCACAATCTTCACCACCAGAACAATAATCGGGTAGGATTTGTATTTGTCTGCCACCAGGGCGGTCAGATCCCGGCGCTTGATCACCGCAAACAGCGCCGGTGGATCGAAGCGGCTGAGATGATTAACCGCCAGCACCATGCCCCCTTGACTTGGGATATGGTTCAGACCTTGCACTTCAAAACGTGTAAGGGTACGGAAGAATCCACGGACTAGAAAGCGAAGCAAACTGCGCAGCATGGCATCCTGTGTCAAAGCTTACAGATTTATTGGCATAATTGTATCTTCACTTGCCCAATGCTACAATCAATTCACTGACCCGGCGGCAGCCTGAATCGCCGCGGGTCGATTGAAGGTATAATCTGCCCAATGACCAAGAGGATTTCGTCCAATTTTCCCCCTTACCTGCTACTGCTGATTGGTTGGGTCGCGCTCCTTTCTGCCTGCCGCTCCACCCCTCCAGTCGCAACCGGCCTGCCCAGCGCCCTTCCTTCCAGCGCGGCGACCGACCTTGCCGCTACCCCAACCGCGACGGCATTTGAACCCTCCCCGACTCCCATCCCAGCCATTGCTCAGGTCAACGGAGAAATTATCTCGGTAGCTGCTTACCAGGCCGAGCTGGCCCGCTATACTGCCGCCCTGGACCGCCCTACTACGCCCGAAGATGAAACCCGCGTGCTGGACGAATTGATCAACCAGGTTCTCCTGGCCCAGGGTGCTGCCTCTGAGGGTTTTGCTGTCTCTCCTGAGCTGGTGGATCAAAAGATAACTGCGCTGGCAACTGAGCTGGGGGGCACGCAGGCGCTTTCAGACTGGATGGCAGGCAATGGCTACCTTGAAAACGATTTCCGGGTCGATCTGCAGCGCGCCATCGCCGCCGCCTGGATGCGCGACCAGATCACCGCCGGTGTGCCTTTGCAAACCGAACAGGTGCATGCCCCCCCAATCCTGCTCACC
>JAJZSS010000208.1 GCA_021849525.1 Chloroflexota bacterium | reverse complement strand
GGCCATGCAGCCAAAAATTATGCTTTTCGACGAGCCGACCTCTGCCCTCGATCCAGAAATGATCAAAGAAGTGCTGGATGTGATGGTGGAGCTGGCAAAAACCGGCATGACCATGGTGGTGGTGACCCACGAGATGGGCTTTGCCCGCGGCGTGGCCAACCGCATGGTGTTCTTTGATCAGGGATTGATCGTGGAAAGTGGTCCCCCGCAGCAGATCTTCAACAATCCCCAGGAAGACCGCACGAAATTGTTCCTGTCCCAAATCTTAAAGCACTGATCGCCCAGTGTCAGGCAAGGCAAACCAGGACTTTTAGCAAAATCTAAAAGTCCTGGTTTGGGTTTAAAGAAGAACAGGGCTACGGTGCAACCAGCAGGGTATCGGCATAGATATTCTGGTTGCGATTCCCGATATTGTTCGTGGCCGGGCCAGGCACGGGGTCGAGATCGCACTGCGCCGCAGGCACATCCCGGTTATCAGCCCAGGCCAGGTGGACCGTGTACTGGGCGCCATCCCAAACGACATCCAGCTCATTGTAGTCGCCGTGGAAGGCCGCCGAGCCACCGCCGAACATCAGGCAGTTGCCATTATGAGAGATATCTGTGACGCGCTCGCTGTGGCTGAAGGCTGGGTAAACCGCGCCGGCGCAGTTGGAACAGGCGTAATACACATCCAGGGCTTCGTTGCTGGTGGTAAGGCTGTTCCTGAAGTCGTACCAGGCGATATGCAGGGCGCCGTTGGCGACTTCGATCGTCGGGAAGATCTGGTGGCGGGTTCCGCCATCGTCATTCACCAGCACCGGAGCTCCCCAGGTAGCACCGCCATCCGTCGAGCGCTGGGCGTAGATATTATAGTCGCCCATCAGCCTGCTCTGGTAGGCTACATAGACGATATCAGGGTTGGTATCATCCACGGTGACAAAGGCAAAGGTGGGAGTGCGGAACGCCACCCCGCCCGCCTGTCCGGTGGTCAGTGCGCCAATCACGACCGGGTTACTCCAGTGCTGGCCGCAATCGCTGGATTTTGCGATCCGGATCGAGGCAGAAGTGTCGTTTCCAGAAGGATAGGCGATATACGCCACATAGACCGCGCCATCGGGGCCTACGGCGATATCCGAACCCTGGTTATAGGTAGAGCCCGCCTGCCCGCCAGTAGTCACTGCAGCCGGATTGGAGAAGCTGGTGCCACCATCCGTGGAGCGGCTGAAGCGAATCGGGCTGTTGCCAGCGACCCCGTGGAAGGGCGTGAAACTGACATAGACATTGCCCAAGCACGGACTGCCCGAATAGGCATCAATTTCCATCCACTCTTTATCCACAAATTCACCCGCAAAGCCAAAGCGCTGGTGGGGGACGGCAAAGCCGACCGCCCCGCGATCGACCACTGCCGTGCCGGAATAAGTGAAATTGGGTGGATAACCGGCCGAATTGGGCGTGCTGGCGCCGGCGGGCGTGCCAGGGGTATAGGTATATTTCGCCACATACACCACATTATCTACCGGGCGGTCGGGCTGGTCGAAATTGCGGTTGAAGGCAATCCCGGCGACATACAGGTTGCCGGAAGCATCGAAGCGCACCACCGGATCGCCCGAGCCATCCAGATTCAGCAAGGGCGAAGCCAGGCCAGCCTGTGAGGTATCCGAAGGGAAGCCTGGGACCATGGTATTAAACCAGGAGCTCCCGCCATCCTGGGAGACATAAACGCCCAGCCAGGAATCGCCGGTGACCGGAACCATGCGGTAGTCATTGGCGCCCGCAACCACAATCTGCGAATCGACCGGGCTGATAGCGACCGTGGTCTCGTTGGATTGGCGATTCTGAGCATCAAAGCCCGGGTTTGGCGTCCCGCCATCGACATTGTTATTGTCATTGGTCACTTTCACATCTGCGCCAGTGGTCACGTGAGCAGCCAGAGCAGCGCTGACGACCAGCAGGCTGATCAAACCAGTTACCCAGATTACATGCCAGAGCGAAATCTTGCGCCGTGAAACAGATTCGGGGTTCTCCATACGACACATCCTTCCTTATTTTAGAATCCATTCGAAGGGGTATGTGGTAATCAGTGATGGACACCGCCAGAATTATTATAGGACCAAATTTACCAAAATTATATTAATTATTCAAAAAGAAGCGATGCCAGAACGATTAAATAAAGAGACGACTGGCAGCCCGCACAGTCGTCTCTTTCGAACATCGAGCGGCTATTATTCGCCGATCTCGCCGACTTTCTCGCCGTTCAGCAGCACCGTGTACGTTGCACCGGTATAGCTGCCCAGCGGAATGCTTACCGTGAATGGGGACAGAACCTGGATACACGCCATGCTGTTATCGATCACGCTGTAGGCTTCCACCGCAATCTGGCCCTTATCGTCCGGCTTGCCTACCCGGACCCGCAGCTGGTTGCAGGGTGTTGGCAGGTCGCCTTCGATGCCCAGCAGATACTGGGGCGGGAAACTTTCCATCGCTACCAGGCTCATCCCGTTGATAAACACGCCGCCCCGCTCCAGGCTCTTATCCCCCGGTTGGGGGTCCCAGGGGTTGGCAGCCGGGGTTTCCGCGCCCGGTTTCACCGGCGAGACGACGCTGCTATCTGGATTGGCCGGCTCAAAGACCGGTTGGGTTTCGGCAGGCAGCGGCAACGGCGCGTCCGTAGACTGCGGCTCCTCGGGTACAGGCTGGGCGGTCTGGACCTGGGCGCAGGCGCTCAGTACCAGTGCAGCCAGGACCAGGAAATTTATTGTCAATCTTCGCATCAGGTTCCTCCTTGAACGATTGCTCTCAGGGATTAAGACGCTGCCAAAACGGAGAATGTTCCCTCATCCGCCCCGGTGCCAGCTAGCCCTTGATCACCGCCACCGGCCGCAGGCGGGCCACCTTACGAGCAATGCCCGCCCCGGAGACCACGGCAACGACATCATCGACATCCTTATATGCCTGGGGGGCCTCTTCCGCCAGACCGGGCAGCGAGCCGGCGCGGATGTGGATGCCATCCGCCTCCAGGTCGCGGCGCAGTGCCTCACCCCGCACTTCTTTTTTGGCCTGGGAGCGGCTCATCACCCGCCCCGCGCCGTGGCAGGAAGAGCCAAACGAGCGCTGCATGCTCTCGGCGGTGCCTACCAGCACCCAGGAAGCCGTACCCATGCTCCCCGGGACCAGCACCGGTTGGCCCAGCGGGCGGTATTCCTCAGGCAGCTCGGGGTGACCCGGACCAAAGGCACGTGTGGCACCCTTGCGATGCACACAAACCTGCATCTCCTGGCCTGCGATATGGTGGGTTTCGATCTTGGCCATATTGTGGGCAATATCATAGATCTGGAAAAGCTGGAACGGCAGACCCTTATTCCCCAGGGCGGCCTCGAACGCCCGCCGGGCATGGAACGCCAGTACCTGACGGTTGGCGAAGGCGTAATTGGCGGCGCAGCGCATGGCAGACAGGTAATCCTGGCCTTCGGGGGAGTTCAAGGGGGCGCAGACCAGCTCGCGGTCGGGCAGCTGGATATTATAGCGCCTGACGGCAGCCTGGAAGCTCTGGACGTAATCGCTGCAAATTTGATGACCCAGGCCGCGCGAGCCGCAGTGGATCTGAACCACAAGAAAACCCTCCTGCAAGCGGGATCCAGCCCGCAAGCCCATAACCCCGGCCGCCTGGGCATCGTAGACCTGGTCGACCACATCCACTTCAATAAAGTGATTTCCGGCGCCCAGCGTGCCGAGCTGCGGGCGGCCGCGCTGGCGAGCGCGGGGGCTGATTTTGGCAGGATCGGCGCCTTCCAGCCTGCCTCCGGCTTCCGTCCGGCGCAGGTCGTTGGGGGTGGCATAGCCGTTCTTCAACGCCCAGCGCGCCCCCTCCCGGCAGACCTGCTCGAGATCGCTTTCGCTGAGCTTGACCGAGCCGGATTCACCCACTCCGCTGGGGCAGTAAGCGTTCAGCGTGCTGGCCAGTTCATCCAGGTAGGGCTCAACCTGGGAAAGCTGGAGCTGCGAGCCCAGCAAGCGCACCCCGCAGTTGATATCATAGCCCACCGCACCGGGGGAGATCACACCGTCCGGCAGGCGGGTGGCGGCGACCGCCCCGATGGGGAAGCCATAGCCCTGGTGCATATCCGGCATGATGGTCACCTGCCCCACCAGCCCAGGCAGGGTGGCGGCGTTGATCGCCTGCTCGAGGGACTGATCGCCGGCGATGGCATCCAGCTGGCGGCGGGAGGCGAAGATACGCACCGGGACGCGCATATCGCCGCGCAGGCTCTGGGGGATCTCCCATTCGTACTCACTGATTTTCTTCAGGTCTTTAATTGCGACCATGAAAGCCTCCTTGCCGGGCTTTATACATCGAACACAATCCGGGTACTCAGGCCCTGCGGGGTGGGCTGCACCTGTAAGCGGTGGTAGGTGACGGCTTTGATTTCTTTATCCATCGAGAGCAGCGGCTGGGCCTGCAGGCTGGCGTTCAGCTCCAGCCCGGCCGGGTCTGTGAGTCTGCGCACCTCCAGCTCGTAATCACTGAAGCCCAGATGGTCTTGCTCCATCCAAAACAAAAGCTCGCCGAGGAAAATTACCAGCAGGCTCTCGGGGTCGGCGGCCGCCAGGTGCAGGCTCAGCGTTCGGCGGGGGGAGTCCTGCAGCCGGGCGCCAGCGAGGTGGAGCATCCCCCGGGCGGCTTGCTCCAGCAGCCCGGACAGGTCTTCCGCCCAGGCTTCCAGCTCCCAGTCGGCGGTATGAGCTAGCTCGCGAAAACCAGCGAGCTTGCGAAAACCAGCCTCCTCACCATTATCTGCCAGACCCGGCGAAACCAAATAACACCTCCCAGATCG
>JAJZSS010000207.1 GCA_021849525.1 Chloroflexota bacterium | reverse complement strand
TTGGGGTGGGAAACTGCGCCTCATCGCTGGTGCAGGGGGTGCAGTACTACCGCGATAAGCAGGACGACGACCAGGTTCCAGGCCTGATGCACGTCAATCTGGGCGGTTATCATGTCCGGGATATCGAATTCACCGCCGCCTTCGACGTAGTAGATACCAAAGTCGGCCTGGATTTAAGCGAAGCCATCTTTGCTTACCCCAACAATACCTTTAAATTCTGTGATGTACCAAAATTAAATGTACCGGTTTCCCGCGGCATGACCCACGACGGGCTGGGCAAATATTTGTCTCAGATCGTTAAAAAAGCTCCCGGCCCCACCGCGGATATCGTGGGCATCCTGAAAGATACTAAAACGGATGTGGTGGTGAATTACCTGCCGGTGGGCTCGGAAATGGCCACCAAATGGTATGTCGAACAGATCCTGGAAGCCGGCTGTGCTTTCGTGAATGGCATCCCGGTCTTTATCGCCAGCCAGGAGTACTGGGCCAAGCGCTTTCGTGAGCACGGCCTGCCGGTGATTGGCGATGATGTCAAATCCCAGGTTGGCGCCACCATTTTGCACCGCGTCCTCACCAGCCTGTTCGTCGACCGCGGCGTGCGCATCGACCGCACCTACCAGCTCAATTTCGGCGGCAATACCGATTTCCTCAATATGCTCGAGCGCGAGCGCCTGGAATCGAAGAAGATCTCCAAGACCGGCGCGGTGACCAGCATGCTCCCTTACAAGCTGGACCCCGATAACGTCCACGTTGGCCCCTCGGACCACGTGCCGTGGCTGCTGGACCGCAAGTGGTGCCATATCCGCATGGAAGGCACGACCTTCGGGGATGTGCCGCTCAACCTGGAAGCCAAGCTGGAAGTGTGGGATTCGCCCAATTCCGCCGGTGTGATCATCGATGCGGTGCGCTGTGCCAAGATTGCCCTCGATCGCGGCCTGTCTGGCCCGTTGATCGCGCCTTCCTCCTACTTCATGAAAACTCCTCCCAAGCAGTTCAAGGATGAGATCTGCCGTACAATGACCGAAGCCTTCATCAAAGGCGAAGATTGAGCCCTGATTTCAATGTATTAAGGGGGTTGGTTAGATAAGAATTAACCAGCCCCTGTTGATTTTTCCCTGCGAGGCAAAAAATGAAACCGACCACGCCCCAGGGCAAACAACTAGCCACCCCTCAAACCAGCCTGGTTCCGGCGATGCAGCTGCGGAAACCGGAGCTGATCGCGAGCCACCCCCTGGTCCATACGCAGGTCGAAATCCCTGTTCCCGGCCCGGCTCAGGTGCGCCTGAATATCCAATACTGTGGGATCTGCCATACCGACCTGCATATCGCCGAAGGTGAGATCCACCCGCCGCGCCTGCCTATCATCCCGGGGCACCAGGTGGTGGGTGTGATCGATGCCCTGGGAGAGGGTGCATCTGGGACCGGGCTGCAGATCGGGCAGCGGGTGGGTGTGCCCTGGCTGCACGCCACCGACCGGACCTGTAAATACTGCCTCCAGGGAAGCGATAACCTTTGCCCACAGGCTAAATTCACCGGATTTGATGTGAACGGCGGTTATGCCGGCGCCATGCTGGCTGAGGCTGGCTTTGTCATCCCCCTGCCGGCCGGGATCTCGGACGTACAGGCGGCGCCCCTGCTGTGCGCCGGCATCATCGGCTACCGCTCGCTGCGCCGGGCGGAGCTCCAACCGGGCGAGCATCTGGGGCTGGTGGGATTTGGCGCCAGTGCCCACCTGGCGATCCAGATTGCCCTTTTCTGGGGGTGTACAGTCTCCGTCTTCACCCGCTCTCCCGGCCACCAGCGATTGGCCCTGGATTCAGGGGCAGCCTGGGTGGGGGAGATTGGTCAGAATCCACCCACACCGCTCGATCGGGCAGTGATTTTCGCCCCGGCCGGCGAGCTGGTCCCTCAGACGCTGGAGAAGCTGCGCCCCGGCGGAACACTGGCGATCAATGCCGTCTACATGAGCGATATTCCGGCATTTCCATATCCTTTGATCTACGGCGAGCGCAGCCTGCGCAGTGTGGCCAATGCCACCTACCAGGACGGGCTGGATTTCTTCGATCTGGCGGCCAGGATTGGCATTCGCGCCAACCTCCAGATTTACGATCTGAAGGACGCCAACCAGGCCTTGCAGGACCTGAAAAACAGCCAGATCAATGGTGAGGCTGTCCTGCAGATTGCCTGATCGATCCAGAATCTGAGTTGAATCAAAAAACCCACTCTTTTGCTGAAGTGGGCTTTTAGTTTTAATCTTGTTTATTTACGGCTGGCGATCTTTCAACAGGTCGCGAATTTCACGCAGCAAGACAATATCTTCCGAAGGCTCGGCAGGCGGTGGTGGGGGAGCCGGTTTCTTCATTTTGTTGATCGCGCGAACGATCAGGAAGACCACAAAGGCAATGATCAGGAAATTGACGATGGCCTGGATGAAATTGCCGTACAGGATCTGGGCATTACCGGCGGTGATCGCCAGGCCGGAGAAATTAATCCCGCCAATGATGATCCCGACCAGCGGCATAATCAGATCGTTGACCAGTGATGTGACGATGGCGCCGAATGCGCCACCGATAATCACGGCTACGGCCAGGTCGATCACATTCCCGCGGTTGATGAAATCCCGAAATTCTTTGAGCATAGTAAAGTACCCTCCTTTGGAATATTTGGTTTGATAACCCAAGCCAATAATATTAACATTATATCCTGAATAAAGTACAAAAATATCCCGTTTGGGGGACGATTAAGCTTTCAGAGAAATAATATCAGGCAAAAATGCTTATAGACACTGCACTGTCAGGCGTACTATGATTGTTACGATCCGCGAACAACAGACAGTTATCGCAGACTCTATCAAAAGACTGTGCTGTGGGCTGTTCCCGTGGATCGCCAGATTTACCAGTACAGGAAGTTTGTCAGCCCTGGAGATGACTTATCACACTGGAAGGTGAGTCCATATTCTTATATGATAGTTGCAAATGATTTGCAATAAGGAGTTTTTTTAATATGGACCTGAGCCTTGAAGCGGATAAGCGTATCCGTGCCAGCCACCGCCGGATGACCCCGCAGCGGCGGATCATCCTTGAAACGTTAGATGCCCTGGATATCCATCCCACCGCCGAGGAGCTGCTTGGGCGGGTTCAGGAGGTTGACTCCAGCATCCATTTATCGACAATCTATCGTACACTGCGCTGGCTGGAAGCAGAGGGACTGGTGCAGGCGCGGATCTTCAATGATGACCGGCGGGCAGAGCGTTTCGACCCGGCGGCGCCTGGCGAACATTATCATTTCGTCTGCCAGGAGTGTCATGCGGTCATCGAGTTCAATAACTTACTGGTGAATGCCATCAAAGCTCAGTTCGAGCTGCACACGGGGGCGCGGGTCGATTTTGGCTCTGTCGTCCTGTATGGGTTGTGCGGTGACTGCCGCAAAGCACTTTTAGCGGAAGCCGGTTAATTTATCATTACGGGAGATTGACCAATGCATTGCCATGATTCTTCGGCTGATAGCGTGCTTGCGAACGGGGGCAGTATTGCCCTGGTGGGCCACCCCAATGTCGGAAAGTCGGCCATTTTCAACCAGCTTACCGGTCAGCATGTCACCATCTCTAATTATCCCGGCACCACGGTGGAGGTGATGCGCGGCAAGGTCGCCGTCCTGGAGGACACCGTCCTGGTCGATACCCCGGGCGTGGTAACGTTCCCCTCCCTCTCCGAGGATGAGCGGGTGACCGAACGAGTTCTGCTGGATGGAAACCTGGAAGTGATCTTGCAGGTGGGTGATGCCAAGAATTTGCGCCGTACCCTGCTGCTCACCATCCAGCTGGCCGAGATGGGCTACCCCATGCTGTTGGCCTTGAATATGATGGATGAAGCCGGCCAGCGCGGCCTCAAGATCGACCTGGACTGTCTGGCGGAGACGCTGGGCGTTCCGATCACGCCCACCGTCGCGGTACGCAAAGACGGGCTGACCAAGCTGCCGCAGGCGTTAAAATCGGCCCGCCCGGCCGCGCTTCATCTGAAATATTCGCCGGGCATCGAGCAGGTCGTCTCCCAGATTGTTGATATCTGTGCGACCATCTGGCAGGAAATCAACTCGGTCTCCCCGCGCTCCCTGGCATTGATGTTTTTAAGCCGTGACCGGGTGGCAGAAGAATGGCTGGCGGGCAGGCTCGCCCCAGAAGATTACCAGCGGCTGGAAATTGTTCGCGGCGAGGCCCAGGCGACCAGCCTTGAGCTGCTGGGGATGCAGATCCAGCAAACCCGCATCGCGCTCGCCAACCAGCTGGCTGCTCAGGCCTTGGAGGAGAGTGGAGCCACCGGTAACCGGGTGGGAAATGTGCTCGGGCATCTCACCATGCACCCGTTGTGGGGTGCGCCTATCCTGGCAGGCGTCCTGCTGGCGGTTTATTATTTCGTGGGTATTTTCGGCGCCGGCACCCTGGTGGGCTTGCTCGAAGAAAACCTGTTTGGTGGGATCATCAACCCCTGGCTGATCCAGACAATTGAAAGCCTGATCCCGGTGCGCTGGATTACCGATCTATTTGTTGGACAGTACGGCCTGTGGACAATGGGCGTCACCTATGCCGTTGCCCTGATCCTGCCGATCGTGGCGACCTTCTTCCTGGCTTTCGGGGTCCTGGAAGACTCCGGCTATCTGCCCCGCCTGGCAGCTTTATCCAACCGGGTGTTCAAAACCCTGGGCTTGAATGGTAAAGCCGTGCTGCCGATGGTATTGGGCCTGGGATGTGTCACCATGGCGACCCTGACCACCCGGGTGCTCGAATCCAAGCGCGACCGGCTGCTGGTAACCTTGCTGCTGG
>JAJZSS010000206.1 GCA_021849525.1 Chloroflexota bacterium | reverse complement strand
GCCATGGTGAGATCCGGGAACTGTTGAAGCGCGAGCTGGGGTTAGGCCATGGTGACGCGAACAGCCTGGTGCATTTTGTGCTCAAGTCGGATGGTGCCCGCGCTGCGCAAGAAAAAGGTCTTTCAGCAAATGAAGTACTGGATGAGCTCTATAGCGGGGCGAAAGCAGGCCTGAGGCCAATCCATGAGCAGTTGATGGCAGCGATCGATGCATTTGGGGAATTTGAAATTGCTCCCAAAAAAGGCTACGTGAGTTTACGGCGAAATAAGCAATTCGCCATGCTGGGGCCGGCGACCAGGACACGTTTTGAGGTTGGTTTAAATATTAAAAACCTTCCCGAGAATGAGCGGTTAATCGTTATGCCAGCCGGGAGTATGTGTAACTCTAAAGTTAATTTAGCAGTTCCTGAAGAAGTTGATGATGAGTTGATCACCTGGATCAGGCAGGCATACGAGGCAGCTGGATGATGGGGTGCTGACGCCGGCCCATTAAAAACTGCGGGCCGGTGATCGAAACCGGCCCGGACATAAGCAAACGCAGGCTGGACTATGGATTTTGAATTTCAGCAGCGTGCAAGGTGTTTTTCATCAACATGGCGATGGTCATCGGGCCAACCCCACCCGGGACAGGTGTGATGTGTCCGGCGACTTCCACGGCTTCGGCGAAGTTGACATCGCCTACCAGGCGGCGCCCGCTTTTCTTGGTGGGGTCGGCGATCTCGTTGATCCCGACATCGATAACCGCTGCGCCAGGTTTGATCCAGTCGCCGCGCACCATTTCGGTGCGACCGATCGCCGCAATCAAGATATCTGCCTGGCGAACCACATCCGGCAGATCGCGGGTGCGGGAATGGCATACGGTGACTGTGGCATTGCGCCCGATCAGCAGGAGGGCGGCTGGCATTCCGACAATATTTGAGCGACCCAGGACAACGGCGTTGGCGCCTTCGATCTTCACCCCGGACTGTTCGAGCAGGTAGATACAGCCGTAAGGAGTGCAGGGCACGAAGAGCGGCTCGCGACCTTTTTGGGCCAGGCGACCGATGTTAAGCGGCGAGAAACCATCGACATCTTTCTCGATGTTGATCAGCTGCAGGACGCGTTCTTCATCGATGTGACCGGGCATTGGCAGCTGGACTAAAATACCATTGATTTTGGGATCATCGTTAAGGCTCTTTACCAGCGCTTCAACCTGCTGCTGGCTGGCATCGCCAGGCAAATGGTGGCTGACCGACCCCATGCCCAGCTCGGCGCAGGCTTTTTGTTTGGAGGTCACGTAAGCGGCGGAATCTGGCCGGTCGCCGACCAGGACCGTCGCCAGGGTGGGTTGGGGCTTGCCGGCAGCCGTTCGCCGGGCTACTTCGGCAGCAACCTGATCGCGTACACTTTTGGCAATTGCTTTACCGTCAATGATTTGGGCAGTCATTCCAGGCTCCTTTTGATTGTTCAAGTTTGAGCTTATTTTACCAGTCTGAACGAATTGAGAATAGCGATAGGAGAAACAACATGGCTGAACTAAAAACCAGGGTAAACGACCAGTCTGTGACCGCTTTTCTGGATAAGGTCACAGAAGATCAGCGCAGACAGGATTGTTATACGATCCTGGAAATGATGAAGAAGGCGACCGGGGCGGAGCCGAAAATGTGGGGCGACAGTATTGTTGGCTTTGGCTCTTATCATTATAAGTATGCTACCGGGCGTGAAGCCGATTGGCTCCTGATGGGATTTTCACCCCGCAAGCAAAATTTGACTCTGTATTTTACGCCTGGTTTTGAGGGTTACCAGAATATTTTCGGCCGGCTGGGGAAATTCACGACTGGAAAAGGCTGTCTGTACATCAAGAAGTTAACCGATGTAAATTTTGAGGCCTTGCAGGAGCTGATCACCCAATCGGTCCAGGCCAACTCTCAATAATGGCTATCTGGTAAATTATTCCAGGATTGTGGAAGTTGCGATGGGAAGAATTTATCTTAAACGGGTTTACGAACAACCTGCGCTGGATGATGGGATGCGAGTGCTGGTGGAGCGACTCTGGCCGCGGGGTATTTCCAAAGAGCAAGCCCGAATAGACCTGTGGCTCAAAGAGATAGCTCCCAGTCCAGAGCTGCGGAAATGGTATGCCCATGACGTGGGCCGGTGGGACGAATTTCAGCGCCGCTATCGTGTAGAACTGCAGAACAATCCGGAAGTGGCTCACTTGCAGCAGATCATCGCTGGAGGAAAGCCGGTTACTTTCGTGTTTGCAGCGCGCGACGCTGAACACAGCAGCGCGCGACTGCTTAAGGATTACCTGAAGGAGGTTGGTGATGTCAACAATGGAGTCTGAGCATTTTACACAAGCCTTGCTCGAATTGTTGGACGAAGCCTTTGATAATGTGCAGGGTTACTTTCTTGACAAGGGTACTTCCATGTTCGAGACTCTGGCGACGGTCAGCGCAGCAGAAGCTTCCATCCCGGTGGGTGGGAAATGCGCTACTCTGGCAGCCCAGGTGAAACATGTGGCTTTCTACCTGGATGTGGTTGATCGGAATGTGCGTGAGCACAATTACGCCCGGGTGGATTGGGGTGAGATCTGGCGCACGGTGGGCGCGGTCACACCTGAGGAGTGGAGCGCCATCCAGGCCGAGCTGCGAGAAGCCTATAACCGGATCATCCGCCTGGTCAACGAATTTCCAGCCTGGACGAGTGTAGGGGAAGTTGGCGGCGCGATGGGAGTGGTTGTCCACACCGCTTACCATCTGGGCGAAATTCGCCAGGCGCTGTGTACGCTACATCCGTGATTGCATACTTCTGTTTACATGATATTGCGGGTAGAACGATACCGCTTGACGATATTATCGAGAGATGGTAATATCGGATTGTGATCGATTCATTTGCATCCTCTGAAACCGAGAAGATATTTCTTGGTCAAGTCTCCAAGAAATTTCCAGTTGAGATACAGCGGACAGCCCGGCGAAAATTGATATATTTGAACGAGGCAGAAGATATAAATGATTTAAAGGCGCCGCCAGGAAATCGACTTGAGAGGCTCAAAGGAGATCGGGCTGGACAATACAGCATTCGGATTAATGATCAGTGGCGGATTTGTTTTAAGTGGATCGATAATAAAGCCAGAAACGTAGAGATAGTGGATTATCACTCTTGAGAGACAACCTGATGGACAAAATTCTTTCCCCTATTCATCCTGGTGAAGTATTGCTAGAAGACTTTATGAAACCATTGGGAATCAGTCAGTATCGCCTGGCGAAAGATATTGGTGTTACCCCGATTCGCATCAGCCAGATCGTCAATGCCCAGCGTGCGATCACGGTGGATACCGCGCTACGTTTGGGGCGCTATTTTGGCACCAGTCCGGCAGTCTGGCTGCGGCTGCAGGCGCGCTACGATTTGGAATCAGCAGGTGATGAGCTGAAGGAGCGAATCAATCGTGAGGTGAAGGTTTACCAGTAGCTGGCCCGAAAGCAGCAGCTATTTAGTAATGGTCCTGCGCAGCGCTTCACCAAATACCTTAATCTCTTCCCCCGTGTTGTAATGCACCGGTCCGACACGCACCATGCCGCCGCTGTCCTCCAATCCCAGGTGCTCGGTGACCGCCAGGGCATAATAGTTCCCATCCCAAACATATATATTGTGCCTGTCCAGTGCTTCCGCCACCTGGCGCGGGTGCATGCCTTTCAGGTTGAAACTGACCGTGGGAACGCGCTCGGCCAGGCGCCGGCGATCCGTAATGCCATAGACTGTAACGCCTGGGGTCTCTTCAAGTACATCCAGCAAGGTCTGTGAAAGCTCGAGCTCGTAGGTGCGGATGGTGTTCAGAGCCTGCTTGAGCTTAAGCGAGCGACCTGAATATTTACCTGCTGGCAGCTCGGCATTTTCAGCACCGAACTTATCTCCAAGCCATTCAAAATACTCGATCGCCCCCAGCACACCGGCATAGCCTTCGAAATTGCCGGTGCCGGTCTCAAACTTGCCAGGTGGGTCGTACGGTGCAGGGCGCACCCGGTATGCGGTCAGCTCGTCCAGTAAATCATATTTGCCATATAACACGCCAACGTGCGGGCCAAAGTATTTGTAAGCCGAACAGACCAGAAAATCGCAATCCAGCTCCTGGACATCAATCGGGCCATGGGGTGCATACTGGACGGCATCCACATACACCAGGGCGCCAGCGGCATGCGCCCACTGGATAATCTGTCCCACCGGATTGATTGTACCGAGGGCATTGGAGGCATAACCGACTGCCAGGAGACGAGGTCGTTCGGCCAGGGCGGCTTGCAGGTCAGCAAGGTCCAGTGTGCCATCTTCAGGGTGGAAATCCACCCAGCGTACGCGGCAGCCGCGGTCCTGGGCAGCCAGCACCCAGGGAGTGATATTGGCATCATGATCCAGGCGCGTGACCGCGATGGTATCGCCGGGCGCCCAGGTGCGGGCGATGGAGCGGCTGAGGTTGAAGGTGAGGGAAGTCATATTGGGACCGAAAACGATCTCTTCCGGACGGCTGGCGCAGAGAAAATCCGCGGCAGCGGCGCGGGCAGCTTCGATCAAGGCATCGGAGGCGCGGCTGGTGGCAAAGGCGCCGTCGTGATTGGCGTTGGTTTCGCTCAAGTAACCCTGAATACGCTCCAGGGAGGGGCGGGCGATCTGCGTGCCGCCGGGATTATCCAGATAAATGGCTGGTTTTTCCAGGGCGGGGAATTGCTGGCGGATGGAAGAGATATGCAGGCTCATGGTTGGTTTCCTTGGTCAATTTGACGGGCGATTTCTTCGGCGCGCTGAAATTCCTCAGGGGTGTTCACATTCCAAAAGCTCATCCCGGAAGGGT
>JAJZSS010000205.1 GCA_021849525.1 Chloroflexota bacterium | reverse complement strand
GTTGCCAGACCAAACTCGTAGCTGCGGCCGTAAGTCTCGACCATATCCACAAAGGTCTGTGAAAAATCAGGCGCTGTAGAATCGCGGTATAGTTTTTCCTGGATCGCCAAACTTTTCAGGGTGTACATTACGTCCGGGATGTGAACTTCCTGCGGGCAGCGCACCACACAGTGATAGCAGGAAACGCAAATCCAGGGGGTATTGCTGCGCAGAGCCTCGTCCCGCAGTCCAGCGCGGATCATGGCGAATAACATGCGCGGGGTATGATCCATATCGGAGGCTGAGGGGCAGGAGCCGCCACAGGAACCGCATTGGATACACATCTCCAGGCGCGCCACGCCAGCAGTAGCCGCACTGACTTGCTCCAGAAATCTTAAATTTGGATTGGTGTCCAGAGGGGAAACAGGCAGATTCGACAAAGGTCACCTCCTCGAGCAGTGAATATATATTTGCTGCGCGCACTGCGGTGAAAGGTGATGAATAGTTAAATACCGATGTCCAGAACCGGACTTACCCCCTAAACAAAATCACTATCGGCGATTAACTGTGCTGATAATCATTTATATTGGAAATAAAGATGGATAAATAGTGACAAATGACCCGTCAATATCGTGATAAATGTCACAAGCGAACATTCTGGGTCGGCAGTGCGAAGTAAAATATACAGATTCGGGATATCGTAATTTTTACAGGTGGGGATAGAAATTAAGCTTGTAGCGCCAGGGCTTAAACTGGCGGGCTCTGGCGCTACAGGGTTTATAGATGCAGGTCGACCGGAGCAGTGATCAATTCCTGGTCTCTGTTCCGGCGAGGCGATAATTAATTTTCCGCCAGGTATGGAACCTGGGGCAGGAACAGCGGCATGCCGACGAAGAGGTAGCTGTCGGTTTCAACGGCTTCGCTGCCCGGATTGTTCACGCCGTTGGTAACGGTGTTGACAATCGTATCGCCCAGATCGGCAGTGACCACAACGTCATACGTCATGACAGCCGGAACACCGACGCTCACCCGGTCGAAGCAGACATTTAACCCGTCGGAGAGGACCGCTGAGGCGTCACCGGCATTGACCAGGGCCGTGCCCAGCGTTCCAGCGGCATTCTCGAGGCCCACGGTCAGCGGGCCTGCCAATGTGCCGTCCAGGTTATCGTAAGCGAAGACAAACTCATAGGCAGCGGGGGAATCGTCAGCTTCGCGCCAGGCGAAGATCTCGAAGTCGTACTGGTTCGCCGGATCGTTGAACAGCTGGACATCGTCATATTCGATCAGAGCCAGGGCGTCATCTGCTGCGGTGACCAGGGTAATACCCCGGTTGGTCGCTTCATCATAGATGACCTCCAGGTCCTGCCACAGCATTCCCAACACATTGTTGGGGTAAGCGGGATCGGGGACGAGTTGAGCGTTCCAGGGGAACCCATCAAAGTTATTGGCTGGATCGAAAATGGCAAAGCCATCGTCGCTGAAGCCCATCCCGGTGTAAGGCGTGCCGTAGTAATCAAACGGCCCGATGGTCGAGTATGCATTGAAGGCAAACGTGTCACCGGAGATACCTGGTTCAGTGAGGAATCCAAAGCTTTCCAGGTTCACATACGGCACACCGAAGGGGGTCGTGCAGTACGGGTCGTCGACACTGGTGGTCATGGCGTAGTCGTAGTATGGCACAGGCATCGGGACGGTCCAGATGATGGTGTTGCCAACGACGACGTATGAGCCCACCGAGACGTCGATTGAGCCAGTATCCAGGGTCAGCCCGGCGGGGATGGGATCGATAATTGTGTAGGTCAGGTCCTTGGGGGTGACATTGGTGTCAACGGTGACCTGATAGGTAACCGTCTCACCGGGCACGGCGCTGGCGGGCGGGGTCTTGACCACATCGTCGCCAAAGCGGACGACATCGACCGCGATCAGGCCGATATCACCCGGGGTGGCTGCGCTGGAGCCGAGCGAGAACGCGCCATACCAGACATCACCTTCCACCGATTCGCTGATGTCATAGAAGACTGTCAGGTCGTAGGGGGTCAGCTCGGGGGCTGTGGCCGGGCCGGTGACCGACATATTACCGGCATCTTCGACCACGACACCGACCGAAAGGGTGATGTCATCGACCGCGCCTTCAGCGGAGGCTGCCCAGTTTTGTACCAGGACCCAGTAGGAGCCTTCTTCCGGTTCCAACAGATCGCAGCGCTCGCTGGCGGTGGGGGTGGTGCTGGAGCAGACCAGCTCATCAACGGAAGGCAGGCCATCGGCGTTGGCGTCGAGACCGACAAACAGGTCGGCATCTGCGGCTTCCGCGTATACCGTCTCAGCGACGAAGCGGGCGGCACCGGCGGGGACATCCTTCAAGACAAAGAAAGCGCCCTCATCCGGAGCGTCGTAAGGATCGCTATTGGTGGGGTCAACCGGGATTGAAGCGGTAGTGAATTCACCCCGAACCAGGCCGAAGACTTCGGTGGTCAGCTCGGTGACTTCAATGGACTCAACACCTTCGATCATCTGTGAGCCGACATCGCGGCGGGTATTGATCGTCACCAGGGTGGGGAAGACGCCCGAGGTGGGAACGACCGAGACCGGGAGATTGAGCACCGACAGGGCAGCGTCATCGGGGGTCAGAGTGACCATCCCGTGGAGCCAGGCATTGCTCGGTAAGCCGGACACCTCCGCCGAAAAAGTGACAGCCTGGGTAGCGCCGGGAGCGACGGTGAAGGTGATCGGGCTGGAAGCTGTGACGAAATCGCCGCTGGAAGTGATGGTGTATTCAACGGCGGCAGCCGCGACCGAAGTGAAGGTGCGGGTCCATTCGCAGGACTGCAGGCACTGGCTGTCCATCAGGCTGGGTGTGTTGAGCGTCTTGACATCACCGCCCAGGCCAGGATCGGCGTTGACAAAGTTGGTGTAGCTCTCATCCAGCACCAGTCCGGTCTCGGCAGCTTTGGTCAGGTCCACCCGCCCGGAGCCCATATCAAATGGTGAAGCCGCAGTCGCCCCGTCTTCTTTCAGGACGGTGAGATCAGCAGTCATCATCAGGGCTGAGAGGATTGCATTCGAGCTCCAGGAGGGATACAGCGCGGTCATCAACGCACCGGCGCCGGCCGTATGCGGCGAAGCCATCGATGTGCCGGAGACGAAGGCGTACTCAGGCGGGCCAGGATTGGCTGGATCGGGGGTGAGGTATGCCGCCCAGATATCCACACCGGGGCTGGTGAGGTTGGGTTTGAGCACATCGAAGGTAGTGTTGGGGCCGCGCGAGCTGAAAGAGGCCAGGATATCGCCGTTCGCCGGATCGTAATCGGCGGTGGTGCCGGCGATTGAGCCGGTATGCGAAGCACCGCCATCGGCGACCCAGGCTTTCAGGGCCACGCCATCGGTGTAGCCGATATGGACACCCGGCAGGGCGTAGGCATCGCCGTTAAGCGAATCGCCGCTGGCAGCATTATTTGCCAGGACAAAGCCGCCGGCGCCGCCATCCAGGACGCTCTGAGCTTTATCCAGACGGGCATGGATGCCGCGATCGCAGATCACGATCTCGCCGGAGAAGGTACCTGGGGCAAAGGCGCCGATCGGGCAGAGCGGATTACCGAAATCACCGGCGTATACGATTTCAGCCGGGCCATAGCCATCGGTGAAGCTGCGCCCAAGGATATCGGCGGGGGGCGTAGTGGCGCCGCCGGTCAGGCCGGTCAGGCTGTCGAGCAGGGCGCGATCGTGGGTGGCAGCAGCCGAAGCCGAAACCCAGGGGCCGCGGTGACCCACGGTATCGGGGCCAGGGCCTTCGTTTCCGGCAGAAGTGGAGACAAATACACCGGCGTTGTAGGCTTCCAGGAAAGCCAGCTCGGTGGTCTCACCGTAAGGATTCTCGCCGCCGCCGATCGAGTAGTTAATCACGTCCACACCGTCCAGGATGGCCTGATCGGTGGCTGCGGTGGTGGCAGTGAAGGGGCACGCCCCTTCGCCGGCTGCATTCTGGTAGCAAACATCGTAAATAATGATGTTGGCATGCGGGGCTACACCGGAGATGGTGCGGGTGAGGCTGGTGGTGGGAGCAAGCATGGTGGCGTCGACGACATTTCCGGCCGCGGTGCTGGCGGTATGCGAGCCGTGACCGTTTTCATCCTCAGGGCTGGCGTAATCGATATTGCCTGTTCCCGGGGGATAGGTGTAATCCCAACCACCGATCAGCTTATCGTTGCACACAAAGCTGGGATCGTAGACCGTGCTTGCTGGATCGCAGACACCGACAAAGCCACCCAGTGGATTGGTGTAATCGTAGGCATCCACGGGACCGGGATCGGCAAAGGATGGGTGATCGGCGTTGATGCCGGTATCGAGTACGCCGACGATGACGCCTTCACCCTGAGTGCCGGGCAGGGTGCCGGTGGTGGAGCCATCCCAGATTCCGGGAGCGCCAATCCAGGCCGGGCCGGTGTCGGTCTCGATCTTGTTCACGCCATCCCGCTCGACCAGACGCACGTCAGACCGGGCGGCAACGGCGGCAGCTTCTTCAGGAGTCAACACAGCGGCAAAGCCATTCAGGGCTACTTGATACTTGTGGCGCACTTCGAGGCTGCGGCCGAATTGGGCTTCCAATTCAGCGATAAAGCCATCTTGCTGCTGCGACAGGTAGCTGCGGTAAGCCTGGCTCTCCGGGCTCTTTGCGTCCAGCTTGGCGGCGCCGGTAAGGCGCGGGCTGGTGGCAGGGAGGCCGGACAGGCTGCCATCGTAGCTGGCCAGGGGAGACTGGCGCAGTAAGACGGTATATAGCGCCGGTCCGCTGGCAGATTTATCTTCATTGAGAACGTCTTTACTGACTTTAGGGGTCGAAACCCGGGTGGCGTCGGCC
>JAJZSS010000204.1 GCA_021849525.1 Chloroflexota bacterium | reverse complement strand
TTCCGATCTCGAGGGTGGGGGCGAGGATAACAAGGTCGTAGCGGTCGAGGAGGAGGGGGATGAAATCGAGGCCGTAGGAGATGGCGGCAGCCTGGAGTCCGAGGCCGGCGTCGGCGCGGCCTTCGGCGACAGCCTGGGCGACAGCGGAGTGGGTGGCCAAACCTAGCGTGTAGCCAGAAATTGAAGCCGAGTCGATGCCCAACGAATGGAGCTGGGAGTCGAGCCAGACGCGGGTACCGGAACCTTCGTTGCGGTTGGCGAAGCGCAGGCCGGGCTGGAGCAGGTCGGAGAGGGCTTTGATCTGGCGCGGGTTGCCTTCGGGCAGGATCAGACCAGAACGGCGGTGGGCCAGGGTGACCAGGGCGATGCGCTTGCCGGGCAGCAGGCGGCGGACGAAGGGGGCGTTGTATTCACCGGTCTCGGCATCCCACAGGTGAGCGCCGGCGAGGTCGGCCTGGCCGGCGGCGAGGGCGATCAGGCCGCCCAGGCTGCCGGAGAACTGCAGGCTGAGCTTGAAACCGGGGGCGATTTCGGGGAAGTGGGCGGCGAGCCAGGTGAGGACCAGGTCGTGGGAGCCGTTGAAGCGCAGTGCATTGGGGGCCGGAGGTTGGGGGGCGGCGCCGGACTCCTGCCCGAGCGAGCGCCAGCGGTCCATGGCCATCCGCAGGGCGGATTCGATCTCGTCGAGCTGGTGACCGGCGGTGAGGGTTTCGAGCAGGAAGGCTTCGGCTTTGTGGATGAGGGCGGCGCGGCGGAGTGGGGTTTCGCCCTGCAGGGGAGGGTGCTCGACAACGCGGGTGCCCTGGCCGGCGCGGCTGGTGATGAGTCCGGATTGGGCCAGCTCCTGGTAGGCGCGCTGGGCGGTACCGATGGTGCACTGCCACTGCTCGGCGGTCTCGCGCACCGAGGGCAGGCGGTCGCCGGGTTTGAGCTCAGCGGATAGGATCTGGCGGCGGAAGGTTTCGGCGATTTGCTGGTAGAGGTGGTCGGAGTCCATGGGATAAGTATATAGGGAGGGAGGGGGGCTGTCAACACGCTGTCAATGGATGATCGTACAGATCACGGATGGCCGTAAAAAGCACGGCTGGGAACGGATTGATCAGATTGATGAAATGTTATTTGAGAGAATGGGCGAGGAGAATAGGGTATGGAGTACTGGGGGAAAGGCGGATAATGGTGGGCAGGCGGAGGTAAGTACTCGCTGATTATTCTGGGATAATTTATGTACAATGTATGAAAGTCAAGCCTGGAGGATGAGATGAACCGAGCAGAATCCCCAAAAATGATGGTCGTGACTGCGTGGCTGGTCGTGCTGCTGACAGCACTGCCCAAAGTGATCCTGCAAGAAGTTTTCAACATGCCGGTCAGTTTTTCGATGCAGTCGATCCTCGGGCTCGGCGTGGTCCTGGCAGGATTTACGGCGACGCTGATTTGGATCTCACTGCGTGGGCTGCGGCCATTTCTGACCGTGTTGGGGGTGCTGATTGCCAGCCACTGGCTGGTTTTCAGCCGGATTGTTGAGCTGCCGTTTCTCCAGGCCAGGATCAATGATGCAGCTTTCGGCGTGAGATTAATCACGGAGCTGGCGCTTAAGGTGGTGATTGCACTGGTGATAATTGCAGTGCTGTTCCTGTTGGGGAAGAAACGGCAGGAATTCTTTCTTGTAAAAGGGGACACTGCTGCGCCGGTAGAACCCATTCGATGGCTGGGGGTCAAGGCAGGTGAGCGCTGGAACAAATTTGGCGCCTGGCTGACACTCTTTCTCAGCCTGGGCACGCTGGCTTTCCTGCTCCTGGCGGGCAAGCCAGCGCCGGACATGCTCGTCCGGGTGCTGCCTTTCCTGCCGGTGGTACTGCTGGCGGCGGCGATGAATGCATTTTACGAAGAAATGATTTACAAAGCGGCTTTGCTATCCGTTTTGGAGAGTCCGGTGGGACCGCGGCAGGCGCTGTACATGGTGGCGGCATACTTCGGGATCGGGCATTTCTACGGCGTACCCTATGGAGTGATCGGCGTCGTGCTGGCGGGCTTTTTGGGGTGGATCCTGGGGCGGTCGATGCTGGAGACGCGGGGGATGTTCTGGGCGTGGTTCATCCACTTCTGGCAGGATGTGTGGATCTTTTCGTTTTTAGCGCTGGGATCGATTGTGGTCGGAGGTGGGTAGGGCTGGCAACGAATTTGGGAACGAATTGAACGAATTGGGGTAAGAGACAAAGGATTTCCATCCCGGAAAACCGTAATGCGGGCACGAATCAGAAGAGTGAATTTGCGTTTAAAATTAACATAAAATGCGTGTAGCCAATAGGTGAGGGGGAATATAATCGAAATTAGAGAATGGTAGGAATCCGGGATTCAGTCGGGGGAGGATGAATCGCGGCTGCGCAGGAAGAAGTAGGCGATGAGGCCCCAGGGGAAGGTGACGATGAGCAGGGTGATGAGGCAGCCGGGGTTGTCCCACCACTCGGAGTCGCGCAGGACGTAGACGAGGCCGGCGGCGACGCCAACCCAGGCGAGGAGGAGGATGGGGACGAGGAGGAAGAGGAGGAGACTGGTGAGGCCGAGGTTCATGGTGAGGGGGATTGTATCATGGAGGGAAATCAATTCGGGGCGGTATTTCTTCCACTCCATACTCATGCTGGTCTCCCAGCCGAATTTGTGTGCTCCTTATCCTGGTGTTCATTCTATGGGGTGAAGCTCACCAGCTCAGCGCCAGGTGGAGGGGGTATTGGACCGTGCAGAAGCGGATCATCCGTTGCATGCATCCAGGCTTCCAGGCGGCCACGCAAATCCTGCAAAACTGAAGTAACCCGAGGGGAGCCCACCAGGTTATGGGTCTCATTCGGGTCGAAGTATAAGTCGTAAAGAGCTTCCACGTCAGGGGCTATCTCACGCCAGCCGTTCTCAATCAATAATTGTTTGCCCGGGCTGTTATCACAGTTGGGCAGGATAGGGTATGGTCGATTGTCGAAGCGCCGGATATAACTCCAACGCAGGGTCCGAACACTACGGGCAGGCTCGTAAGCAGCATGGAAATTCGTCTCCCCGAATACTTCCTGCCGGACAACGTCTGTCTCACCGCGTATAAGCGGCATAAGGGAGACTCCTTGTAGCCAATCCGGGGGTGGAATTTCCAGATAGTCGCAGATCGTTGGAAAGAGATCAATCTGGCTCACCAGGCTGTCGATAACTTTTCCTCCGGAGAGACCACCTGGCCCGCGAAGTATCAGCATGACTCCTGTGCCACCCGCTGTGAGGGTGCCTTTCATTTTGGGGAAGGGAATCCCGTGGTCAGTGGTGCAAATGACCAGGGTATGCTTATCCAGTCCACTCCGTTCCAGGGCATCAAATACAGACCCCATTTTTTGATCCAGATGTTTGGCGCTAAGGCGGAAGCGTGCCATATCTTGACGAATTTCAGGAGTATCCGGTAGATGCGGCGGGGGTTGAAGATAATGGGTGATTTCACTATCGGATAGATGTGGAAACTGCCGATGAGTTTCTTTGAAACCGACAGAAAGGAAAAATGGCTCCGGCGGATGGTTGAGCAAAAAGTCCACTCCGGCTATTTCGGCTTCGTTGTCAGGCAGGTTGGGTCCAGCTTCTCTGGGCGCAGGCTTTCCTAATTGTAGATCATATCCGATTGCCTTCCAGGGTTCATCAAAAGTATTGGCGATGTGTTGAATACCAGCCAGGGCACTGATGTACCCAGCTTCTTTGAGGGGATGAATGATGTGATGCGTGTAGTCATACAGTTTGAAGCCGCGGTGCGCCAACCCAAGCATGCCATTGTTGTGGGCGTACTGGCCTGTTAGCAGACAGGCACGACTAGGGGAGCATGTAGGGCTGGGTGTAAAAACCTGCCGGAATAGTACACCTTCTTCAGCGAGACGTTGAATATTCGGGGTAGGGATCGCGTAGCCGTAGGGCTGGACAAAGCGCCCTGTATCGTGTGAGTGGATGTATAAGATGTTCGGTCGATTCGGCATAATTCATACTCTGGTCACGCTGGGATAAATTCATTTCAGATCGGTGATGCCAGGTTCCCGCTCGATCTGAGCCATTGAATTTTCGCCATTCGCTTACATCGAAATGGCATCCAATTTGAATTGTTTGCTGTATTTCTTCCGCTTCATGTTCAGGATGGTCTCAGCGTTGATTATATGTGCTCTTTAAGGTGGTGTCCATTCTATAGGGTGAAGTCACTGAGGCTGGCAGAGTTACGGGGCGACGCGAGGAGGGTTAAGCTGAAGCTAAACCTACGGGGTGGGGTAGAGGTTGAGGGTGGCAGGGTTGATGATTACGCATGAGGTGGTCAAGCTGAAGCTTAACCTACGGTGTTGGTGGAGGTTGAGGGTGGCAGGGTTGATGATTACGATTGAGGTGGTCAAGCTGAAGCTTAACCTACGGGGAAGGCCGGCGGAGCAATAAAATAATACAGGCGAGGAGCAGGACGAGGGTGACGGCGAGGCCGCCCTCGGCGCCAAAGGCACCGCCCGCCCACCAGTCGGGGCCGGTGAGCTGCAGGGTGAGCAGGCTGGAGCCGGAGGTCGTGCCGCTGACCGGCAGGCCGAAGATATTGCCCTGGACCCAGTTCCAGGAGGAGTGCAGGGCGCAGATGCCCCACAGGCCGCCCTCGCGCAGGGCGTACAGGCAGGCGAAGACGCCGAACAGGGCCAGATTGAGCAGGGCGATGGCGGAGAGGTGTTCGTTGAATAAATGCAGGCTGGAGAATAGCACCGAGCTGACCAGGATGGCAGCGGGCACGCCGTAGCGCAGGCCGAAGACCGGAAGCAGGAAGCCGCGGGTGAGGACTTCTTCGGCGCCGCCCTGGACGAGCCAGCCGATCAGGATGATG
>JAJZSS010000203.1 GCA_021849525.1 Chloroflexota bacterium | reverse complement strand
AGGGATGTCCTGATGGTTATTCTGCATTCATTAGTCATCTGGTTGTTGGAGACAGGTAAATACTGGTTTGTGATGCACGCTTTTCCGTTTGAGGTCAATTTCTTCACATTAATGCTGATGAATGGGATAGTCAATCTGGCGACGACGATCCCCTCGGCACCGGGTTACATCGGCACATTCGATGCACCCGGGATTGCTGTTTTGGTGGCATATGGGGTCGATAAAGCCCTGGCGACAGGGTATACCCTGGTTCTCCATATTGCCTTGTGGCTGCCCATTACCCTTCTCGGAGCTTATTATCTGGCGCGTGAGGGGATTCATTGGAGCAAAGATTTAGAGAAAGAGCGGGACGAAGCCTGATGCAGATTGCAATCATTGGAGCGGGTGTTGGTGGCATGGCGGCGGCATTCGACCTGGTGCGCGCCGGGCATGAGGTCACGATTTATGAGGCCAGCCAACAAGCGGGAGGCCTGGCTACTGGTTTCAAGGAGGCGCATTGGGATTGGTCGGTGGAAAAGTTTTACCACCACTGGTTTGCCAGCGATAAGCACATGCTGGGCCTGATCGATGAGCTGGGCTGGAGCGAGCGGGTGATTTTTCCACGCCCTTATACGGTGATGTACTACGAAGGCAAGTTCTACCCGTTTGATTCAATCCCGGCGGCGATCCTTTTCCCAGGCCTGGGGTGGGGGATCAATAAAATCCGCTTTGGGCTGGTAGGGCTGTACCTGCGCCTGGCCAATAACTGGCGAGCATTGGAATCGGTCACCGTGGATGCCTGGATGCGTAAATGGGCGGGTGACCGGGTTTTCGAATTAATGTGGGAACCATTGCTGGTGGGTAAATTCAGCGATCGCTATTCCAAACAGGTTAATATGGCCTGGATGTGGGCGCGTTTAAAGTCGCGGACTACCCGCCTGGGTACGTTCCAGGGCGGCTTCCAGGCGTTCAATGACCTGTTTGCAGCTCGCCTGCAGGAGCTGGGTGTCCGGATCGAATTCTCCACCCCGGTTCAGACTATAACTCCCGCGCCTGAAGGTAAACTTCAGCTAACGACCGCCCAAAACAACCAGATCTACGATCAATGCCTGGTGACAACTTCCCCGGCACTGATGGCGCGAATGGCGCCCGATCTCCCTGCTGAATATTTGCGTGGATTGTTGGAGCTAAAAAGCATGGGGGCGGTAGTGATGGTGCTGGCTTTAAAGCACCGTTTGTCCGACAAAGGCTATTACTGGTACAACATCCCAAAATCGGCTGGCTTTCCGTTCCTGGCGGTGGTGGAGCATACCAATTTCCTCAGCCCGGATTATTTTGGCGGTGACCATATCCTTTATATTGGCGATTATCTGAATATTGATCACCCGTATTTTCAGATGAGTGCCGACGAGCTGGAGAAGACCTACACCTCAGCCCTGTCGCGCATCAACCCGGCATTCAATCAGGATTGGGTGCGCAAGAGCTGGGTGTTCCGCACCAATTACGCCCAGCCGGTGCCGTTGGTTAACCACTCAAAGAATATCCCCGCGATAGCTACCCCTCTATCGGGGTTGTATTTCGCCAGTATGAGCCAGGTTTACCCCTGGGACAGGGGTACGAACTTTGCAGTGGAAATTGGCCGCAAAGCTGCCCGCCTGATGCTGGCGGATTCTACCGTTAAATACGCTGAACAGTCCGGAAGCTAGTAACCGGCTCGCTGGCGGTGCTCGACCATCATGCAGGCATCCATCACGACCAGTAAACCAGCCTGGCGGGCAGTCTCGGCAGCTGCATGATTAATAATGCCTTCTTGCATCCACACAGCCTGAGCTCCGATGGCGATGGCTTGCTCGACAAAAGGTGGCACATTCTCACTGCGTTGGAATAGCAGCACCAGGTCCACGGGCTCCGGAACACTTAATAAATCGGGATATGCTTTTTCGCCCAGAGCTTCAGTTAAGTTTGGGTTTACCGGAATGATCTTGTAGCCGGCTTGCTGGAGATAAACCGGTACGTAATTGCCGGCTCGCTCAGGTTGAGAGGATAAACCAACCACTGCGATGGTCCGGGTATTATTCAGAACAGTCGAAATCGTAGCTGGATCAGGGAAGTATGTTGTTTCAGTCATAAAGTCATTATAGCCGGGCATGCTGAAATTTACCCGGTTACAGCCGGATTTTGCAGATTGGCTAGGCAGAAAGGGTTTCAGATGGACTCGGAGGGATTGCGCCAATTATTATCGCCAAGTGGTCAGCATGTTCTGGCAGAAGCCATGCAGCGTGCTCCCCGCCGGGAAGATTTTTTAAACCATTTCAACACTTTGAGCCGTAAATTTCCAGCAGAGCTGGCGCGCAGCGCGGTCGAGACAGCCATTTTACGCCGCGAAGCTGCGAGTAAATTTCCCCAGGCGCAATCCATGTATTTCACGCGCGAGGCCTTGGAACAGGCGACCGGTGCTGAGGTGGCTGCCTACCGGGCGGAGCGTTATGTGGAATTTCGCCGTGTCATCGATCTTGGTTGTTCGATCGGCGGCGACACCCTGGCGCTGGCGAAGCATCTCCCGGCTTTGGGAATTGATTTAGATCCTTTGCGCCTGCAAATTGCAGCTGCCAATGCCCTGGCGCTGGGCCTGAGAGACCGGACAGCATTCGCGCAGGCCGATTTATATGCCTGGCTGCCAGCTCGCGCTTCAGCAGATACCGCCCTGTTCTTCGATCCTGCAAGGCGCAGCCGTGAGCGGAGAGCGTTTCACGTATGGGATTACCAGCCTCCGTTGGAGGTGGTTGTCCGCTGGCTGGCGCATTTCCCAGCTTTGGGCGTGAAAATTTCACCGGGCGTCGATCTGAAAGAATTAATAAATTTTGATGCTGAAGTTGAGTTTATCTCAATGGCTGGTGAGTTGAAGGAAGCCGTGCTTTGGTTCGGACCATTGAAAGGCGCTACCCGCCGGGCGACTCTATTGCCAGGGCCTTACTCACTGACTGCAGATAGTTCTGTTTTGAGCGAAAAAGCCACTCTCAGTGAGCCACTCCGCTATATTTATGAACCGGACCCGGCAATCCTGCGTGCCGGGCTGGTGCGCCCACTGGCGCAGCAGCTGGAGGCTGCTCAGCTGGACGAAGATATTGCGTACCTGACCTCGGCTGAGGTTCGTCCGACCCCCTTTGCTCGTGCCTGGGAGATCGAAACCTGGCTGCCTTTCAACTTGAAGCACTTGCGTGATTTTCTGCGCCAGCGCAGGGTGGGCAAAGTAACCGTCAAGAAACGCGGCTCACCGCTGGAGCCAGAAGCATTAATTCGCGATTTACGCTTGAAAGGCGACCAGGAGCGTACGATCTTTTTGACCCACTTTATGGGCAAACCGATTGTGATCCTGGCAATGCCGGGTCCGCTGAAGGTATGAAAAAAGCCAGGTCTGAGCCTGGCTTTTTTAAAAGTGATCCAAAACGTACCTAGTTCGTGAAGAGCGGTAAGTGGCCCAGAGCGATGATGTGCCGCCATTGAGCGCTTTCCCCTTCGGTTAGAATAGCCGTCTCGCCCACAGTCTCCGAACCGGCTTTCTCCATCAACAAGCGCATTCCCTGGAGTGTAGATCCAGTACTGATGACATCGTCCAGCAGGATCACGCGCTTGCCTTTCAAGATCTCCTGGTCTTTTTCATCAATATACAGAGTCTGAGGCTTCCCGGTGGTAATGGATAAGGTTTCTGCCGATAAGGCTACACCCATATAAGGTTTATACGATTTGCGCAATACAATGTAAGGTTTTTGGGTCTCAACCGACAGGGCGTGCGCCAGAGGGATGCTCTTAGCTTCGGCGGTAACCAGGACATCGTACTCGACCTCAGACAATTTTTCGGCCAGGGCTTTGGAGCACGCCTGAACGAATTCGGTATCTCCTAAAATATTGAGGACAGCAATCCTTACCCCCGGGGCGACTTCGAACAATGGTAGGTTGCGTTTTACACCAGCGACTTCGATGGGATAGGTCTCTCGCTGCGGTTTCATTGAAAAGCCCTTTCTCAATCTTTTGATTTAGTTTATCATAATTTCATCTTCAATCCGGCGTATGTTACGCATTTAGTTGACCAGCAGACGATCATCGAGAAACCATCATGTTGAAGCGAAAATTATTAATGTCGGGATTGGCATTGCTGATCTTGTGCAGCGCGTGTATCCCGCCTGTCGCTGAGCAGTCCACTCCTTCACCCGTCTCGCCAGGCGACGATGGGATCCAGGTATATTTTACGACCCCACAGGGTGCCCGGGATGGACGATATTGGGGTGGCCCGGATGAAAAATTGGCAGCCGCGATTGACCAGGCGCGCCTGAGCGTGGATATGGCCATGTATAACTTTAATTTATGGAGTATACGGGATGCCCTGGTGGCGGCGCAGAAGCGCGGCGTAAATGTGCGCGTGGTGCTGGATAGCGATAATCTGGATGAGGCTGAGGTACAGGATTTACTGGATGCCGGGATACCGGTCATTGGGGACCGCCGGGAAAGCCTGATGCATCACAAGTTTGCGATCATTGATCGCCGCGAGGTCTGGACGGGCTCGATGAATTTTTCAGTGGGCGGGGCCTATAAGGATGCCAACAACCTGTTGCGCTTGCAGGACACAAAACTGGCTGAGGATTTTCTGGTTGAATTTGACGAGATGTTCGAAGATGATTTGTTCAGCTCGGCCTCCCCTGCCAATACGCCTTACCCCACCCTGACCATTTCCGGCAAGCAGGTGGAGGTTTATTTCTCACCGGATGATGGCGTGCTGGGTCACCTGATATCTCTGGTGGAGGAGGCTGATAAAGAAGTGCGTTTCCTGGCCTACTCCTTCACCGCCGATCGCCTGGCTGAGACCATGCTGCAACAGGCGCAGGCCGGTGTGGATATCCGCGGCGTATTTGACGAAT
>JAJZSS010000202.1 GCA_021849525.1 Chloroflexota bacterium | reverse complement strand
TTGCCGCCGGATGGGAATCGCCGTAGAACCGCCGGATGTCAATTGCAGCGGCTGGGACTTTACGATCGAAGACCATACCGGTGGAAAAGCCACCATTCGCTTTGGTCTGGGTGCGGTGAAGAACGTAGGGCGAGAATCTGTCAAGATCATCATGGACGAACGCGCTAACGGTCCATTCACCGATCTGGATGATTTTGTGCGGCGGGTCGATCTGCGCCACGTGGGCCGGCGGGCGCTGGAATGCCTGGTCAAAGTTGGCGCCCTGGATTCCTTTGGCGGCCGTCCCGCCCTGCTCGAGGCGCTGGATCGCCTGATCGCGGTCAGTGCAGCGCGTTTTCGGGCCAAAGATTCAGGCCAGCTCAGCCTGTTCGGCGCTCACACCGGAATTGTGGAAGAGGTCGTCTTACCGCCGGTGAATGGCGAAATCAGCCGCCGGGAAGTCTTAAACTGGGAACGGGAGCTGATTGGATTATATGTTTCAGACCATCCCCTGAGCCCAATTATGGACGAATTAACCCGAGCAGTAACCCATTTCTCGGGCCAGCTTTCTGAGGCAGCCCACGAAGAAAAGGTCCGGGTTGCCGGTTTGATTGTGCGCGTCCGCCATCACCAGAGTAAAGCCGGCAAGCCCATGGGTTTCGTGACTATTGAGGACCTGCAAGGGACGATTGAGCTGGTGGTATTCCCGCGCACATGGGCGGAGTATAGCGAATTGATCGATTACGACCGCATCGTCCTGGTGGATGGCAAGGTCGATGCCCAGGGTGCGGAGCCAAAAGTATTGGTCGATCGCATGACCACGGAATTTTCAATGGTGACTCCTCTTGAGCCTGCTGTTGGGCTAAAATCTCCTCAAACGGTGTACGCCCTACCCCCAGAAGATGAATCAGACGATACTGGTGGGGTGGACGCCTCCCCAGCAGTGTATGAATCACAAATTACCTATCCAGGCACTCCCTCGCCGGAAGTCGATTGGGATGGGGATGGCCCACCTCCTCCAGATGCCTTTGCGCCGGGCCTCGAATATGGCGGTTACCGGGCTGATCTCCAACCGGTAAGGGCTGTCAGCGGGCCGGAAGTGCCAGCAATCAGTCTGGCTGCCGAGCTGCGCTCGAATATCATTCCGGATAACCTCGTAACGATTGAGAGCGAAGTGTCGCCTATCGCCCAGACTGAAGAAGAACCTCCCGTCGTTCCGGTTAGCGAGGAACCCCCACTCGAAGAAACGATTCCGCCTGTTGTTTCGGATAAACCAGCGATCCTGCAGGTAGCCCTGGTCACCCCACCCTTCATAGGGGGAGAGCCGTTTGCCGAGCGCCCCCCCTACCTGGTATCCCCGGTGATTCCTCAGGCTGAGGGCAACGTCCGAATGCTGACCATCGTGCTGCGTTCCACCGGCGATAAGACCCGCGACGTTTTACGTTTGCGCCGCATCCATGGAATTGTCACCAGTTACCCGGGCAACGACCGGTTCGCCTTCCGCGTTTTTGAGCGCAATCGCGGCTATCTGTTGGAATTTCCGAACCATACCATCGGGATTTGTGCAGAGCTGAGCAGCCGCCTGAGCGCTTTACTGGGTCACGAACAGATCAGCGTCGAGTCGATTACATTTCTGTAGAATGTGGTTTCCCAGAAATGAGCAACCGCCGGAAGCAATTTTTGCTTCCGGCGGTTTTTGTTTTTAAAAGGTTGTGAGGCCTGGATTATTCGGAAGTCATAATGAATAAAGGCTTCATTTCGAAGCTCTTATAGAATGGTCGCAAGCGCTCGGTATTGTAATGCTGGGACACATTGACCGATTTCTTCGTGGCGGTTACCACATCGAGCGGCATGTTGTCGTAGCGCCCATTTTTGAGCACCACCAGCCGCCCATGAATTCCCTGCAAGATCAGGTCTAAGGCCAGGTTGCCATACGCCATGGGGACGATGGAGTCGATGGCGTCCGGGTCGCCGCCGCGCACCATATAGCCCAATTTCTGGTTGATAGTATTAACCTGAACCCCGTTATTGTATTTAGCCGAGCGGACCTTGAGCTCTTCGGAGACCAGGTCGCCGATCCCGCCCAGCTTGGCGTGTCCATACGCATCGGTCGATTTGTCCTGGAAGATCATTTCGCCGCCCTCGAACATGGCGCCTTCTGAGATCAAAACGACCGAATAGTGGCTTGGGTTGCGATCGCGGTCTTCAACCAGCAGTTGAGCCAGCAGATCGATATTAAATTTGTGTTCAGGGATCACACAGCGGTTGGCAGCGCCCGCCATGGTGGGGAGCATGGCGGTGAATCCGGCGTAACGGCCGAATACTTCCAATACCAGCAGGCGTTCGTGCGAGCCGGCAATCGTGCGAAGATTGTTGGTCATCTGGATGGTCCGGGTGACACAGGTGCTGAAGCCAATGCAATAATCCGTACCGGGCACATCGTTGTCCATCGTTTTGGGGATGGCAACGACTTTTAAGCCTTGCTTATACAGATGGACGCCATAGCTCAGGGTGTCATCGCCGCCGATCGGGATGAGGTAATCGATTCCTAAGAAATTCAGGTTTTTAATGACTTCCGGCGTGAGATCGTTTTTTTCCTGGTCGTAGGTACTTTGCAGGTGCTCGGGCACGCTGTTTTTCGCCACATGCGTCGGGCGCGTGCGCGAGGTGTGCAGGAATGTGCCCCCGGTCCGGCCGGCTTTGTTGACGACTTCCTCGGTCAGGATCTGGCAGTTCCGGCTGTTATCGGCTTTAGGATCGCGGATCACCTCGATGATTCCAGCCCAGCCGCGCCGCAAACCGATCACCTCATAGCCCTCGCGCAAGGCACGGATCGTTACAGCCCGGATCGCCGGATTCAGGCCGGGTACATCACCACCGCCGGTCAAAATTCCTATCCGGCCTTTGATTTTATTTACATTTGCCATTGAGTTACCTCCAAATAAAATAAATGCATAAAACCGGTTACACGGTTCTAAATCCAGTTTGGTTCTTCATAGACCCCGAAAACACCCTTCATGACTGCCACGATTTCACCCAGGGTGGCGTATGCGCGCACGGCATCCAATAAATACGGCATGCTGTTTTCGGTTCCCTGGCAGGCGATACGCAAGCGATCCAGGGCCTGCCCGACCCGTCCGGAATCACGCTGCTGGCGGATCTCCTCCAGCCTGCGCACCTGACGGCGGTAACCATTGGGGTCCATTTCCAGGATGGGGATGCGCACCGGGCTGCGATCCTGATAAGCATTGACCCCAACGATGCGCCGCGTATTCTCGTCGATCTCTTTCTGGTAGCGGTAGGCTGCATCGGCGATTTCGGTCTGGAAAAAGCCTTTATCGATCGCCGGCAGCATTCCACCCAGGGCTTCGATGCGCCGGAAGTAATCATACACCTGAGCTTCGATCAGGTTGGTCTGAGTTTCCACGAAAAATGATCCACCCAGGGGATCGACCGTATTGGTCACTCCCGATTCCTCGGCGATAATCTGCTGAGTCCGTAAAGCGACCGTCACAGCATGCTCGGATGGCAGCGCCAGGGCTTCGTCCATACTGTTGGTGTGCAGAGATTGGGTTCCACCCAGGACGGCTGCCAAAGCCTGGATCGCCACGCGCACGATATTATTCTCGGGCTGCTGAGCAGTGAGGCTGACCCCGGCCGTCTGGGTATGGAAGCGCATCAGCCACGAGCGGGGATTACGCGCCTTAAACGTCTCGCGCATCTCGTGCGCCCAAATACGCCGGGCAGCCCGGTATTTAGCGATTTCCTCAAAGAAATCGTTGTGAGCGTTGAAGAAAAATGACAGGCGGGGGGCAAAATCATCCACATCCAGCCCGCGAGCAATACACCAGCGAACATACTCCAGACCATCTGCCAGGGTAAACGCCAGCTCCTGGGCGGCGGTGGAGCCGGCTTCGCGGATATGGTAGCCGGATATGCTTACCGGGTTCCACTGCGGCACATGTTGAGCTCCATATTCAATCGTATCCACCACCAGGCGCATGGATGGCTCGGGTGGGAAGATGTATTCTTTTTGGGCGATGTATTCTTTGAGAATATCGTTCTGGGTTGTGCCGCGCAATTGATCCGGGCGCACGCCTTGCTTCTCGGCGCTGGCGATATACATTGCCCAGATCACTGCTGCTGGTGAGTTGATGGTCATGCTCGTAGAGACCCTGTCCAGCGGGATATCCGCCAGCAGAATCTCCATGTCCTGCAGTGAGGAGATGGCCACGCCGCACTTGCCAAATTCGCCCAGGGCTTCTGGAGAGTCGGTATCGTAGCCCATCAAAGTTGGCAGGTCGAAGGCAGTTGAAAGCCCGGTCTGGCCCTGCGCGAGCAGGTATTTAAAACGGGCGTTGGTCTCCTCGGCAGTGCCAAAGCCGGCGAACATGCGCATGGTCCACAGGCGGCTGCGATGCAACGAGGGGTGGATTCCCCGGGTGAAGGGATACTCGCCCGGCAGCCCTAAGCCCTGGCTATACTCCAGATCGGCGACATCGAGAGGAGTGTACAGGCGGTTTACCGGCTCGGATGAAGTGGTGATAAATTCCGCGGAGCGTTCGGGCAGGCGGGAAAGGCTTTGCTGGAGGCTGGTCTCTTCCCACTGCTCCAATTCCTGGCGCAGCTTGTCAAGTTTTTTTTGATCGTACATGTCCATCTCCTCGGGCGGGTGGGTTAGCTGGCGGGGATGAAGCGTATGCCGCAAAATTATAGCACGCGAAAGCGAGTAGCACGCCAGTTTCTAACGGGAAGCCCTTTAGATGGAAAGCAATTGGTTGACGTCCGATAGGCGGCATGGTAGAATTTCGTCGCTTTGCCCCCATCGTCTAGAGGCCCAGGACGTGGCCCTCTCAAGGCCAAAACTGGGGTTCGAATCCCCATGGGGGCACCAGATATGAAATCTCGGAGACAATATCCGA
>JAJZSS010000201.1 GCA_021849525.1 Chloroflexota bacterium | reverse complement strand
TGTCGCCTGGAGAAGAAAGCCGTGTGAAATGGGCTAATCGAATCCACCGGCAAAACGCGCCGGGGTGACAGCGGGCGGCAATTACAGCCCCCGCCTCATACAGGAGCAAGTGCAGTTGCTCAAGAATCCATAAATCTCAGACATATGGGGTCTATTTTAGAGAGAGTTGCTGATCTTGTCAAGGTAATGATCGTCCTTTTCTCTTTGAAGGACTTGCCCTTGCCCAATGGGCGGCTTGCGTATAAGATTAGTTGTACCTGGATTACCTCCAAATCCCATTTCAGCAGGAATATCAACCCTATGGACCTCTCCCCTTATCTTGAACAGCAAAAAACGCCTTTGAAGCAAGCTTTAAAAGCGCTGGTGAGTATTCCCAGTGTGATCGCCGAAGACCAGGATGGCTTTCCATTCGGTAAAGCCATCGATGATGCCCTGACTAAGGCATTGGAAATCGCCCGCGACCTTGGGTTCCGGGTGGTGTATGATCCCCAGGGCTATTATGGTTTTGCCGAGATCGGCTCGGGCGCGGAGCTGGTGGGCGTCCTGGGGCACGTGGATGTTGTTCCCGCGGGCAGCCCGGAGCAGTGGCAGTACCCGGCTTTTAAAGCGACGGAAGCAGACGGGCGGATCTACGGGAGGGGTACCCAGGATGATAAAGGGCCAACCCTGGCCGCCTTGTTCGCTGCCAAAGCGCTGCTGGAGGCTGGCATTCCCCTGAACCGGCGGATCCGTTTTATCTTTGGGACCGATGAGGAGAACCTCTGGCGCTGCGTTCGCAGTTATCTACAAGTTGAAGAAACCCCAACCCTGGGTTTTACGCCGGATTCGCGTTTTCCTTTGATCTATGCCGAAAAAGGTGTCTTGCAGCTGGTTCTGGAGGGCGCTAACGACACTGAGCTCAGGTTAAGCGGCGGGAATGCCTTCAATGCAGTTCCTGATCTTGCTGTTTACACCGGACCGCGCCAGGCCGAGCTGATGGCGGAGCTGGAGCGACTCGGATATGAATCCGAGCAGGGTGAAAGCGACGTGCGCGTCTCTGGTAAATCTGCTCATGCTCAGGCAACGGAAGAAGGGGTGAATGCCATCACCCACCTGGCGCAGGCCCTGCTGGGGATTGGGCTGCGGGCGCCAGCTCTGGAATTTATCGTGAATGATTTGGGCGCCGATCCCTTTGCCCGGGCGATGTTCGGAGAATGCCGGGACGAGCTTACCGGAAGACTCAAATGCAATGTGGGCATGCTGGAGCTGGGAGAGAACGCCAGGCTCAGCCTGGACTTGCGCATTCCAGTCTCGGTGGAGAAAGACTGGGTGGTAACGCGCCTGCAAGAGGCTGCTCAGCGCTACGGGTTTAGCTACCAGGAGCGTGAATGGCTGGCCCCTTTGTATATGCCCCTGGACCATTTCCTGATCCAGACACTGCTAAAGGTCTACCGCCAGGTCACGGGCGATCACGAAACCCAGCCGTTTACCGCCGGAGGGGCTACCTATGCCCGCGCCATGGCGAATTGTGTGGCCTTCGGGGCGGTTTTCCCAGACCGGCCTAAAGTGGAGCACCAGCCGGACGAGCATATCCGGCTGGATGACCTGTATCAGGCGATGCATATTTATGCCCAGGCGCTCTATGAACTGACTCGTTGAACCTGGCGTGCCTGGAATTCGATTTCTGAACAAACTAATCTCTGAAAGGAAGCAAATCTATGTCGTATAACCTGCGCAACCGGAGCTTTGTCAAGCTGCTTGATTTCACTCCCCAGGAAATCCGCTTTTTATTGAATCTGGCGCGCGATTTGAAAGCGGCCAAGTACGGCGGGTACGAACAGCCGCGTCTGAAAGGCAGGAACATCGCCTTGATCTTTGAAAAATCATCCACCCGCACACGCTGCGCATTTGAAGTCGCTGCCTATGATCAGGGCGCCCACGTCACCTACCTGGGACCGGAAGGCTCGCAGATTGGGCACAAAGAATCGATGAAAGACACCGCTCGCGTTCTGGGGAGGATGTATGACGGCATCGAGTACCGTGGTTTCTCTCAGAAGACGGTAGAAACGCTGGCTCAGTATGCCGGGGTTCCGGTGTGGAACGGGCTGACCGACGAGTTTCATCCCACCCAGATCCTGGCGGACATTCTGACGATGAGCGAGCACAGCACCAAACCACTGGAAGAGATCGCCTACTGCTATATGGGGGACGCCCGCAATAATATGGGCAATTCGCTAATGGTAGGTGGGTGCAAGCTGGGGATGGATGTGCGCATGTGCGCTCCCAGGGCGCTGTGGCCCAAGGATGAGCTGGTGCAAACCTGCCGGGCAATCGCCGCCGAGACCGGGGCACGCCTGACCCTGACCGAGAGTGTGGCGGATGGCGTGCGCGGAGCGGATTTCCTGCACACCGATGTATGGGTTTCGATGGGCGAGCCCAAAGAGGTCTGGGATGAGCGGGTCAAACTGCTCAAACCGTATCAGGTGAATAAGCAGGCGCTGGAGCTGACCGGGAACCCTCAGGTTAAATTTATGCACTGCCTGCCTTCATTCCATAACCGGGAGACGAAGGTTGGCGAAGAGATCTATCAAAAAACCGGTCTGGATGGACTGGAAGTGACCGAAGAGGTATTTGAATCCGCCGCCTCGATTGTGTTCGATCAGGCGGAGAACCGGATGCACACCATTAAAGCCGTGATGGTCGCTACACTGGGTGATTGATTAAAAACACCAGGCTGTTGTGCGCCAGATACCCCGGAAGGCTGCAGTATATCAAGCGGCGCCGTCCTGAATATCTGGCGCAGTTTGATTCTCAGCAGGGAAATACGCCAGCGGATGGCCTGGCTCGGCAGTCGCCTGCACCCAAGCGCCTGGATCGAGTTGCAGGGTGTGCGCCTGCAGCGAATGTACAATCCGCCCAGAAGGCAGGCGCAGGGCATACAGGTTGGTGGCTCCCCGATAGTAGCGCGCCGCGACCTGGGTGGAACCGGCAGGGTCTGGGCGAAAGGATACGTCATCAGCCCGCAAGGCCACTTCCACCGGGCTGCCAGGTGGCAGGCTGACCGGCTGGATCAGAGGACCGATCTCGGTGGCGATGCCGCTGGGCGTAACAATCCCCTGGATAAAATCGGTCTGGCCCATAAATTCAGCCACAAATCGGTTTGCCAGCATCCGCGCGATTTTGTAAGGTTGTAGAATTGACGCTCAGGGGGAAATATTGTAGACTCGTTAAACAATTTAGCAATAAATTATGAACCGGTAATATACTGAATTTATTTTAAAGGTTCAGGAGGTCTTCTTTCTGCCCGGGGGTGAATGAGCACAACCTTTTTCTAACAAGGACAGGCATAAGCAGAATCAATGAGCGACGATCTCATCCTGGTTGTGGACGATGATGTCCAGGTAGCTGATTTCACAGCACGGTTCCTGTTGCCGAAAATTGGTTACCGGGCAATTACCGCACGCACCGGGGCACAGGCGCGGGAAACCCTTGACTGCCAAAACATCAGCCTAATTCTGTTGGACCTTGAGCTGCCAGACATGTCCGGGTTGGATCTTTTGCACCATCTTATCGCAGATGGACGGCGGATCCCTACGATTATGATTACCGGCCATGGCTCGGAGAAGATTCCAGTCGAAGCATTCAGGCTGGGGGTCCAGGATTACCTGGGTAAGCCGGTCGATGAGCAAGCGCTGATCGAAGCTGTACATCGCGGACTGGCCAACACCCACCTGAAACGAGATAATGAGCTCCTCGCTGCCGAATTAAACAAGCAAATATCCTGGCTGACCACCTACTCCCAGATTGGGAAGAGTGTTACTTCATCCCTGGATACGGATGAAGTATTACGCAGGATTGTTGCGGCTGGCGTTGCGCTAACCGGCGCGCAGGAAGGTTTCCTGGCATTACTGGAGTGGGCTACGGGGCAGTTATATCTTCGGGCGGTCAAGAATATCGATGAACGCGTGAGCAAGTCGATCCGTATTCCGGTGGAAGATTCGTTGATTGGCAATGTGGTCCAAAGCGCCTCCCCAATCCGGGTTACCCAGATCCTGGACGATAATTTACTGAAAGTCAGCACCGGATTTTTGGTTCACAGTTTGCTTTATGTTCCAATCATCAGCAAGGATCGCGTGATTGGCGTGCTGGCGGTAGATAATCCCACCGAACAACGCTCATTCAATGATGAAGATGAGGCGCGACTGACCGACCTCGCGGATTATGCTGCTGTGGCAATTGAAAATGCCTCTTTGTACGAACAGGCCCAACAGGAGATAGTCGAGCGAAAACGAATCGAGCAGGCCCTGCGAGAAAGCGAAGAACGATACGCCCTGGCAGTTCAGGGCGCCAATGATGGTTTGTGGGATTGGGATTTACGCACGAACCAGGTCTATTATTCACCGCGCTGGAAAGAAATCCTGGGCCTATCCGTGGATGAAATAGGCCATCATCCAGACGAATGGTATAACCGCGTGCATCTGGAAGATATCGAACGCTTGAAGCTTGATATCTCAGCTCACATGGCCGGGTTGACTCCACATTTTGAGAATGAACATCGCATTCGACACCGTGATGGTGAATATATCTGGGTGCAGTGCCGCGCCCTGGCAGTGCGCGAGCAAGACGGTGTCGCCTATCGTATGGCTGGCTCGCTCACCGATATCACCGACCGTAAAAATGCCGAGCAACGCCTGCTCCACGATGCATTTCACGATACATTGACTGGCTTACCCAACCGGGCGTTATTCCTGGATCGCTTACGCCTGGCAGTCGAGCGTTCCAAGCGGCGCAAAGATTTTACCTATGCGGTTTTATTCCTGGACCTGGACCGGTTCAAGGACATCAACGACACCCTGGGCCATATGCTGGGAGACCAGCTCCTGGTGATTATCGGCAAAATGCTTGGCAGCGGTCTGCGCTCTACG